>JAISCM010000070.1 GCA_031265595.1 Tannerellaceae bacterium | reverse complement strand
GAACACTTATAGGTTATTGGTGGGAAAGCCAGAGGGATACCATAAATGCGTATTCCATATCGTGAAAAAAGACGGTGTTTCACTGGAAGATTTAGAACTGGAATTAATAGATTATGGAGTAGACGAGGTGGAGGAAGACGAAGATGAAATCATCCTGTACGGAGAGTTTGCACAAAATGCCGCCATCCAGAAGTGGCTGGAAGAAAATGGATACGAAATAAACAGCGCAGAGTTCCTGCGTATCCCGAACGATATAAAAGAGGTAACCGCCGAACAACGGGAATCGGTAGATAAATTAATTGAAAAACTGGAAGAAGACGAAGACGTGCAGAATGTTTTTCATAACATGAAAGAAGACACAGAAGAGTAGTACAGGGAATAAAGAGTAATAGGTGATTGTTGTAAAGAAGGACATTGTAGATCGTATTAATGAAGGAGACTCCAGAGCTTTTGAACAGTTGTATGCTGTCTTCTATGTCTATTTATGTGCCGTTGCGACTAAGTATATTTTTAATGCCGGAGTGGCCGAAGAGGTTGTGAATGACGTTTTTCTCAGTGTATGGAACAATCGCCAATCATTAACCCACCCAGTCAATCCTTACCTGATAAAGGCTGTGCAGAACCGTTGCCTGAATTACTTGCGGCAGAAGCGGTATCAGGAGGTATCGCTTACGGAAGTGGAGGAACAGCTATTTCTCTATCATAAACAAATGATAGAACAAGACTCCCACCCGCTTGCCCAGCTCGAACATAAAGAATTTGAGCAACAACTGCGCGAGGCCGTAAATACATTGCCCGAGAAGTGCCGGAATATCTTCATCCAGCACTTATACTATAATAAGTCGTATGAAGAAATAGCCAAAATCAACCAAATCAGCTCAAGTACGGTTCGCGTACAAATAAAAATAGGCATATCAAAACTGAAAGACCAATTGGGTAATTTACTCTCTGTTTTCTTTTTCTTTTAAAAAAATCATATTTTGTTTAAACAGAATGAATAGTTGCTGTGTATTTAATGATGTACAGCAATACATAATGGCTGACTGAGAAGAAATGGAACAACATGGAATAGAAACGATACTCCTTGCTTATTTCTCCGGACAAGCAACGGAAGAAGAAAAAAAAGAGTTGCTGCAATGGCTGGAAGCCGGTGAAGCAAACAAAAAGAGAATGGCAGAAATGGCCGACTGGTGGGCGATGTCTCATATCCCTCTTTTTGCGTCGGACAGGGAAGCCGGATTCAGGAAGTATTTTGCTGATCTGGCAACAACCAGCCAAATGCGGGTAAAACGAAAGACTTTCGGCCTTTCTTTTGCCGGAAAGATAGCCGCCGCCGTTTTGCTTCTCTTATTGGTTGGCACAACCTTCTATTATGTAGGAAAGAATACACAAGCCGCAAGCCGGGAGATAGCATCCTATGAAACAGTTGTCCCCTACGGCTCAAAAACGAAGGTGATCCTCCCCGACAGATCCATTGTCTGGATAAACGCCGGCTCAACGCTTACGTATAGCGACAATGTAGCCGGAAACCAACGGGAAGTTCTTTTAGAAGGAGAAGCGTATTTTGAAGTAACGCCCGATCCGTTGAAGCCCTTTATTGTGAAAGCCGGAACCTTAGACGTTGAAGTATTGGGAACAAGCTTTGATGTAAGGGCCTATAAGGATGAACAGACAATTGATGTGGTTTTGCTTACCGGAAAAGTAGATGTTTACCTGAACCATGCAACAGACGGGCACCGCAATGCAGATGCAGCCTTATCGCCCAATCAAATGCTGAGCTATAATAGAGAAACAAATGATATCCACATTGCCGTGGTACATAGCCCGGATTACAGTGCGTGGAAAGACGGGCAGATCAAATTTTCCGAACAATCATTCACCCGGATAGCCAGGGATTTGGAACGCAGATATAATATAGAGATAGAAATAAACAGCGCCTACCTTAAAAAGGAGATCTTTACGGGGAGCTTTTCAGAAAAACATACAATAACCGATATATTGAAGGAGATAGATGTAGATAGAAAGTACAAGTGGAAACAAACAGGTACAAAATATATTATCAGAGATAAGTAACAAACAGTAATATTTATAATAGAAATTAATTATTAATTAAATCTAATTTTCATGAACTTAAACTGTCTAAGAAGAACAGCCTTAGCGCTGGTTGCTACCTTATGGATGGCCGGAACGCCATTCAGTTCAGGTATAGTTTTTGCTTCCGAATTGCAGACGCATTATTTGTCTGTGCAATTGGAGAATGCAACATTAAGGGAACTTTTCGACATTATAGAAGAGAAGTTCGATTACTCCTTCCTTATCCGGAATAACGACATCGATTTGTCTGAACGTGTCTCGTTTGACATTTCAAACAAATCGGTAGAAGAGATTCTGACAAGCGTCCTGAAAAAGCAAAATGCTGAGTTTACAGTAAGCGACAACCGCATTATTGTTTACAAATCAGCCCGCCAGGCAAAGCAGGAAATTAAGATTGCAGGAATTACCCAACAGGTGTCTACCATCAGAGGGGTCGTTGTGGATGCTGTAACAAACGAACCGATTATCGGGGCAAATGTGATAGCCAAAGGAACAACTACCGGTACAAGCACCGATGTAAACGGTAACTTCTCTTTCGACACGCCTGTAGGGTCAACGCTTGTGGTGTCTTATATCGGATATAACAGCACAGAAGTGAGGGCTACAGCTACCAACATGACAATCCAACTGCAAGAAGATACGCAGGCTCTGAGTGAAGTAGTGGTTGTAGGTTATGGTGTACAGAAAAGGGAAAGCCTTACAGGCTCGATGCAGGTGGTAAGTAGCGAAAAACTGTTGGACAACACAACGGCTACCGTTGAGAATATGCTGACAGGTAAAGCCCCCGGCGTTTATGTAAGCCCGGGAGAAGGCCAGCCGGGGCAAGCCGGTAAAATAGTGATCCGCGGTAAGTCTACCGTAAACGGAAGTACAGACCCGTTATGGGTAATCGACGGAGTGATCGTAGGTAGCTCTTCCGGCTCGCTGAATCCAGCCGATATTGAATCAATGTCTATATTAAAAGACGCTGCTTCAACGGCTATTTATGGTTCACAAGGCGCTAATGGCGTTATATTGATCACTACCAAGAAAGGCCGTATGGGCAAAGCTACAGTGAATGCTTCTGTTAAGCTGGGGGTAAGCCAGTTTAGCAAGGGTAATCTGGAGTTTATGGACGGAGCAGAACTGTATGATTATTTCAAATCGTTCTCGAATCAGGAAATCATCAATTTCCCCCGTTGGAAAGACGATCTGCGGAATGCAAACTACGACTGGTTTAAGAAAGGTACTCAATCTGGATTTACGCAAGATTACAATGTTTCAGTAAATGGTGGTTCCGATAAAATGAAAACCTATTTATCCCTGGGCTACTATAATGAAGATGGAGCCGTAAAGGATTTCGATTACAAACGTTATAGTTTTCGCTTTAACATAGACTACGATGTGTTCT
Source organism: Tannerellaceae bacterium (assembly GCA_031265595.1). The sequence goes on along the minus strand of JAISCM010000070.1, from coordinate 3,183 downwards.
CCTGGTTAAAGATCAAACCGCAGATAAGCGGCGCCCGTTCGGATGTAATGGATCAGCAGGCAGCCGTAAGCAGCTTATATGCGTATCTGCCATGGGACAGCCCTTATGATGAAGAAGGCAAATTAGTGGGCAACCGGCCAAACCCTACCTGGGTAAATACGTCGGGAGACAACTATTTATACAACCAGCAATGGAACTTCAAGCAAACAACCGGTTATGAGTTTATGGGCAATTTCGATTTTGATATTAAATTGACGGATTGGCTTACGTTCTCCTCTATTAACAACTACCGGTATGTTACGTTCAGCCGTAAAGAATATCTTGATCCCCGTTCTTCTGAAGGGAAAGGCGTTACAGGCAGTTTAAGAGACCGTATTACGCAAAGCTATCGTATTTACAGCAACCAGATACTTCGTTTTAACAAAACATTCGACGTTCATTCCATCAATGCCTTAGCGGCTTATGAGTGGAATACCTATACCGGTACGGTAAACGAGAACGTAAAGAGTGGTTTTGCTCCCGGATTTACCGTATCGGATGCAGCGGCTGTGCCTCGTAGTATTGCAGGAAGCCAGAGCGAATGGGCGGTACAATCTATCTTGCTTAATGCAAATTATGCTTACGACAACAGGTATCTGGCACAGCTTTCATTCAGACGGGATGGCGCTTCCAACTTCGGAGCAAATGCTAAATATGGTAACTTCTTTTCTATAAGCGGCGGCTGGAATATCCACCGGGAAGAGTTCTTTACAGCAGACTTTGTTGATCAGTTAAAGCTACGTGCAAGTTATGGTTCTGTAGGGAAACGCCCGGACAGCCTTTATCCTCATTTAGCGTTGTACAGTACGAATAAATATAATGAACAACCGGGCGGCGTGTTGTATCAGATAGAAAATAAAGACTTAACCTGGGAAAAGACATATACTACCGGAATAGGACTGGATGCTATACTTTTCCAACGCATAAATGTTTCGCTTGATTACTATCATAAAAATACATCCAACCTGCTATACCAGGTACGCCTCCCGTCTGTTACGGGTGTAGACCAGGCATGGAGGAACGTAGGTTCTGTAAAAAATAAAGGTTTTGAAGCAACGGTTGGCGTAGACATCCTGAAAGATTACAACGATTGGGATTGGAGCGTTGAAGCTAATATCGGTTTAAACCAAAATAAGGTAGACAAACTATATGGCAACCAGGAACAAATGATCATCGCTACAGGATCGGGCGTGGTAGATAATGGTAATAAGATTCTAAAACCCGGTTTGGATGCCGATTCCTGGTATCTGACAGAATGGGCCGGCGTTGATCCGGCAACAGGAAAAGCCCAATGGTTTATGACCAACGAGAAAAACGAACGCGTAAAAACGTTCAGTTATAGCGAAGCTTCTCAACATAAAGTAGTAGTAGGTAAGTATTCGCCCGATTTCTTTGGCGGCTTTTCAACCAATGCAAGATATAAAGCATTCGACCTGTCGGCCATGTTCAGCTATAATGTAGGAGGCGAAATCTATAATTACAACCGTATTGAATATGATTCGGACGGTACGTATACAGACAGGAACCAGATGAAACTTCAGAATGGCTGGAACCGTTGGGAAAAATCAGGCGACATCGCTACGCATCCCAAACCCATGTATGGTAATAATACAGCATCGAATGAAGGTTCTTCCCGCCATCTGGAAAGCGCTACGTATCTAAAGATGAAGAATCTGACGATTGGCTATAATATTGCTCTGCCTAATTGGTATATCTCCAATTTGAGGATCTATTTCTCCGGTGAAAACTTGTTTACAGTAACTAATTTCTCTGGAGCCGATCCTGAATTACCGGCAACCGTTTACGATAGACGTACCGGCGACTCTCGCATCAGCGGGGTTGCTACAAGCATCTATCCTCAGACGCGTAAGTTTATGTTTGGATTAAGTGTCACACTCTAATAGAATGAAAATAATGAAAAAATTAGCAATATTCGCACTAATAGCAACCTTGTTTGCTGCTTGTGATATAGATAGAAACCCGTATAGCTATTATACCAAAGATCAGGTTACGGGAGACTTGGATATCATGCTGAATGGATGTTATGCAAGTTTAAAGCGTTGGTCGGACAATATGCACTATGTTGGCGAGTTTGGCGGAGATAATGTGATGAAACAAGCCCGGTCTACCGACTCCTGGTTTCAGTTTATCTCTTATATGCACATGCCTACCAACAGCCGTATGAAGAACTTCTGGGTAGACAGTTATAAAGTGATTTCCCAGTCAAGCGATCTGATCAAATCATTCAAAGAAGGCCAATCGGCTGATATGGATCAAAAGATAGGAGAAGCTTATTATCTGAGAGGTATGGCCTACTTTTACTTATGCCGTACATTCGGCCGCCCCTATTATCAAAGCCCGGAAACCAATTTAGGCGTTCCTATTGTAAACGGGCTTCCTGAAGATATGGATAACCTGAGTCTGCCGGGCAGAGCTACCGTAAAAGAAACATATAATCAGGTAATAGTCGACCTTCAAAAAGCCGAATTATTGATGAAAGCCGAAAAAAGACAGGCTTTTGCAAGTAAAGGAGCAGCTCAGGCATTGCTTTCCAGAGTGTATCTATATATGAGTGGAACGTATGAGAATCCGAATACGGAATACGCCAATCTGTCGATTCAGTATGCCGACCAGGTGATCAATTCCGGAACATACGAATTACTGAACAGAGCAAATTTCTCTAAGATGAACGAAATGGCCCCGGATGCTAACTCACAGACAGAAACTATTTTTGCTGTAAAACGGGTAAGTTCGGAGTTCTCTACCGATGATTATTTCAGTTGTATCGGTGGTATGTATTCTACGATAGATGGCGTGGGCTGGGGAGAAGTATATGCCAGCGCCGATATCATGGATATTTTGTATGAAGCAAAAGACTTTAACGACGCACGCTGGTCGTTCATCCGTCCGAATTATGTGTCAGACAACGACGCCTTCCGTTTCGTAGCAAAAGTGTATAACGACGCCGGAGAACATACGGGATATACCTACTATCAAGGATTAGTTTCGGAAAAGAGCGGCGCAGTATATGCAACGATCCGGGATGAAGAATACCCTCTTACGTTGCTGGATGAAGAAAACAAGAGCTATAACATTACTTTTAATAAGGAAACGTACCACGGATACCGTGGAAAGGAAATGGTT
>JAISCM010000062.1 GCA_031265595.1 Tannerellaceae bacterium | reverse complement strand
TAAATGGAAAGAAACTTATTTTTAGGAGATGAAGCGATAGCACAAGCAGCGATTGATGCAGGGTTGTCGGGAGTTTATGCCTATCCGGGAACTCCCTCTACCGAAATTACCGAATACATTCAGTCGTCGCCCATAGCGAAGGAGAGAGGTATCCATAGCCGGTGGAGTACGAATGAGAAGACGGCTATGGAGACGGCTTTGGGTATGAGTTATGCCGGGAAGCGTACGCTTTGCTGTATGAAGCATGTGGGCCTGAATGTAGCGGCCGATTGTTTTATGAACGCCGCCATGAGTGGTATTTATGGCGGTATGATCATTATAACGGCCGACGACCCGTCTATGCATTCTTCCCAGAATGAACAGGATAACCGCGTGTATGGTAATTTTGCCATGATCCCCATGTTTGAACCTTCTAATCAGCAGGAGGCTTACGACATGGTGTATGATGGGTTTGAACTCTCCGAGAAATTAGGTTATCCCATCTTATTACGTATCACTACGCGTATGGCACATTCCCGTTCAGGGGTTGTTCGCCGTCCGGTGAAAGAACAGAATCCGATGCGTTTCCCGGAAGATGGGCGCCAGCGGTTTGTCTTATTGCCGGCTTTAGCCCGCCAGCGTTTTAAAGTACTGCTGGAGGCTCAATCTGTTTTCACAAAAGAATCCGAAACATCGAAATATAATACCTATTACGATGCCCCTGATAAGGAGTTGGGTATTATTGCAACTGGGATTGCTTTCAATTATTTATCAGAGAATTATCCGGATGGCTTTGCACATCCCGTATTAAAGATAAGCCAGTATCCCTTACCCCGGAAACAGCTTGAGAAATTGGTGGACGAATGTAAGGAAATTCTTGTATTGGAAGAAGGTTTCCCTATCGTAGAAGAACAATTGAAAGGCTTTCTGGGGAGAGGGATCATGGTACATGGCCGCCTTGATGGTACTTTACAGCGAGACGGCGAGCTTACGCCGGATACCGTAGGGAAGGCCTTGGGGAAAGAGATCGCCGGCTATTACGCTATCCCGGAAGTGGTAGAACAGCGGCCGCCGGCTCTTTGCAACGGATGTGGGCACCGTGATGTATATGATGCATTGAATGAAGTAGTGAAAGACTATGCAAATGCGAAAGTGTTCAGCGATATTGGCTGTTACACACTGGGAGCCTTGCCGCCTTTTCGCGCGATAGATTCCTGTATCGATATGGGAGCTTCTATTACGATGGCAAAAGGAGCGGCAGATGCGGGATTATTTCCTTCTGTCTGCGTAATAGGCGATTCTACTTTTACCCATTCGGGCATGACCGGCCTGTTGGATTGCGTAAATGAGAAAACAGCGATTACGATTATTATTTCCGATAATGAAACGACGGCGATGACCGGCGGGCAGGATTCGGCAGGCACCGGACGGCTGGAGGCTATCTGTGAAGGGATCGGAGTAGAACCGGAACATATCCGCGTAATGGTACCCCTAAAGAAGAATTATGAAGAGATGAAACAAGTTATCCGCGAAGAGATTGAATATAAAGGGGTATCTGTTTTAATCCCTCGCCGTGAGTGTGTTCAAACATTAACCAAAAAGAAAAAAGCAACTAAAAAATGAAAACAGATGTTATATTATCAGGCGTCGGCGGACAAGGTATCCTTTCTATTGCTGCCGTAATAGGCGAAGCGGCATTAAGTGAAGGCCTGTATATGAAACAGGCGGAAGTTCACGGCATGAGCCAACGGGGAGGGGATGTACAATCCAACCTTCGCTTGTCCGATAAACCCATTTCTTCTGATTTGATCCCCAAAGGACAGGCCGATTTGATCATCTCTCTCGAACCGATGGAAAGCCTCCGGTATCTTCCTTACCTGAAGAAAGAAGGTTGGGTGGTGACAAACTCCCGCCCCTTTATCAATATTCCGAATTATCCGGCGATAGAAGAGGTGAATGCAGCGTTGGAGAAACTTCCGCAGAAGGTAGTTCTGGATGTAGAAGCTATTGCCAAAGAGGCTGGGTCTGTACGTGCGGCCAATATTGTGATGCTTGGCGCTGCTACTCCCTTCCTCGGAATAGCTTATGCAAAAATAGAAGAGGGTGTTCGCCGTATCTTCGGGCGGAAAGGTGAAGATATTGTGAACATGAATGTAAAGGCTTTAAAAGCCGGTTATGAAGTAGCACAACATTTACAATAAAACAGTCATGAAAAGAATCGTATTTGCAGGTTTATTTCTTTGTTTAGCCTTTCTGTGTGCGGCACAGGAAGAGAGTGATATCGTAAAAGTGGGTGATGTGATGCCTGCTTTTACCATCGTATCGGATAATGGCGCTGAGTTTGCGTCATCTTCTTTGCAGGGAAAGGTGGTTTTACTTACTTTTTTTGCCACCTGGTGCCCTCCATGCCAGAAAGAGTTAGCAGCCATTCAGGAAACGCTTTGGCCGAAGTATAAAGACAATGCCGGCTTTAAGATGCTGGTTGTAGGGCGCGAACATTCCGACGCCGAGCTGGCTGCGTATAATGAAAAGAAAGGATTCGACTTCCCTTTATATCCGGATAAAGACCGCGCTGTTTACGGGAAGTTTGCCAAAAGCCTCATCCCAAGGGTATACCTGATAGGGAAGGATGGGAAAGTCATCCTGACGGGTACGGGATTCAACGAAAATGAATTTACCGGCTTAATGGATTGTATCGAAAAAGCCTTGAAATAATAACTACTCCCATGAAAACACATCTACTAACCTTATTTGCTTTATTATTTTGCACCCTATCCGTTTCTTCCCAGATACGCTTGGAAGGATATCATCAATCAGAGATCAATCCGGGTCTTTTTGAAGGGCGTTGGGGAGCCCGTTGGATAGCATTACCCGGCGAACCGGCGAACGTTTTCGGGGTATATCATTTCCGTAAATCATTTGAGTTGGAAAAAGCGCCCGAAACGTTTATTATTCACGTATCGGCCGATAACCGGTATAAATTATATATAAACGGAACCTTTGTGTCTTTGGGGCCTGCCCGTTGTGATATTTATAATTGGAATTTTGAAACGGTAGACCTCTCTCCCTGGTTGAAAGAAGGGAAAAACACCTTAGCGGCCGTTGTATGGAATTATGCCGAGAAGAAACCGGTAGCGCAAATCAGTTTTAATCAGACCGGCTTCATCTTACAGGGAAATACAGACGCCGAGGGAGTGGTAAATACAGATACTACCTGGCTTTGCACGAAAAACAAGGGATACAGCTCCTGGGAAAAGGGGGCGGTTTTGGGCTATTTCGTAGTAGGGCCGGGTGAATTGCTGGATTCGGCTGCCTATCCCTGGGGATGGGAATTGCCGGAATATGACGACTCTGCATGGGTAAAAGCACGGATGGGTATAGACGGGGCCACCAAAGGCGCTCGCGACTATCCGGGGCGTTTGCTGGCGCCAACTCCCATACCTCCTATGGCGATGGAGACCGAACGGCTGGCCAGTGTCCGCCTGGCCGAGGGCGTTAGCTGCCCGGATGATTTTCCGAAACGCTCTTCTAAAATAACAATTCCTGCCAATGCCAGTGTCCGGTTATTATTGGATAACGAGCAACTGACCACCGGCTATTTTACCTTGTTATATAGTAAAGGAAAAGCCGCCGAGATCACGATCGGATATGCCGAAGCGCTTTATGAAGAAAAGATAGCGCCTACCACTAAATCATACTCCCTGCACGTAAAAGGACACCGGGATATAATAGACGGGAAAAAGTTTATCGGCTATGAAGACAAAGTAATAGCAGATGGCGAAGAAGACCGGAGCTTCACCCCGCTCTGGTGGCGTACCTGGCGATATATAGACATGCGGGTTACTACGGCGTCCGAACCACTGATAATAGATGACCTATACGGCGTTTTCTCTGCTTATCCTTTTGAAAATGAATATACCTTTACAGCCCCCGGACATCCGGAGCTTAGCAAAATGCTGGATATAGGTTGGCTTACCGCCAGGCTTTGCGCGAATGAAACCTATATGGATTGTCCCTATTATGAGCAACTCCAATACTTCGGAGATACGCGTATACAAGCCATGATCAGCATGTACAATACCCGCGATCCTTATATGGTAAGAAATGCCATTGAGCAAGGACGGCAATCCATTGTAGCCGACGGTATAACGATGAGCCGCTATCCTTCGGGCCTGCATCAGTTTATTTCTTCCTTTTCGCTTTGGTGGGTTTGTATGGGGTACGACTATTGGATGTATAGAGGAGAGGAAACGTATCTGAAAACATTGCTTCCGGCCCACCGGGGCGTCCTGGCATGGTACGAACAATGGCTGAAACCGGATTTTAGTCTGGGGTTTGTTCCTCATTGGTTTTTTGCCGACTGGTCGGCAGGCTTCCCTTCCGGCGAACCCATTCGTGAAAAAGAGGGTAATTCTTCTTTTCAGGATTTGCTGTATATCCTCGCTTTAGACGCTGCGGCCGAGATGGAAGCGTCGTTCGGTATACCTGCGATGGCTTCCCATTATAAGAAAATAGCTTCGGACATACGCGCTACCATCCGTACCAAATACTGGGATACTACGAGAAAGCTGTTTGCCGATACGCACGATCATCGCAACTATTCCCAGCATGTAAACGCTTTAGCCGTTTTGGCCGGTATTGTAGAAGGCGAGGAAGCCGCCGAGGTGATGGTACGTACGCTGGCTGATAAAGAGTTGAGCCAGGCTACGATTTATTTTCGTTATTACCTTCACCAGGCGTTACGTAAAGCCGGTCTGGGTGATTTATTATTGGACAATCTCCAGATTTGGCGAGACCAGATGGCATTAGGACTTACCACCTGGGCCGAAATGCCGGAGCCTTCCCGTTCCGATTGCCACGCCTGGGGGGCAAGCCCTAATATCGAATTCTACCGTATTATCTTAGGAATAGACAGCTACGCCCCCGGTTTCAATAAAATAAAGATAGCCCCCTCGTTAGGCGAACTGAAGGATGTCTCCGGCACGATGCCTCACCCATCGGGGACAATATCGGCAAAGTACATAGTAGACAAAAAAGGAAACCCGACAGCAGACCTTACGCTACCCCCCGGAACAAGCGGCGTTTTTATCTGGAAAGGAAAAGAATACCCTCTGACAGAAGGCGAACAACAGATAATAGTGAATGAATAAGCATGGCCCTTTATCCGGGGCTTTCGTGAATTTTCAACGAATATTTTTTGTTAGTTTGGAAAAATAGTAGTACTTTTGAAGTGCGGGAGTTAATTTCTGCACCAAGGGGATAAGTTTAAGGGAGAGCAATCTCCTACTTTTCTCCACCAGTCCGGCGGGGGGGCGGCGAGAAGCGCAAATACGCAACATAAGAGGGGGCGATTTATTCAGCCCCTTTTTGTTTTTCCCAAAGTAATTTTAAAAGTCCATTTTTATCTATTGTGTAAATATCCGGTACTTTGCTTGTTTGCCCTTTTAAAAACCGGCCTATTTCCCGTTCTATTGCATTGTTTAGTAAAATGGATTTATTTTCGTTTGTGAAATAACATATTACATTATCTGCTTTTCGTGCATCTCTTATTGCGCCTCTTATTGTTTCTTCATTAGCATGGTTAATATATTTGATGTCCCATGTTTTACCGTCAAATTTAATATCCGGTTGTTTTTTCCATCCTTCCGGTAAAAATTCAACTTGTTTCCCATTGTATTTAGCAAGTATTTTACCGACAATCTTTTCAGCTTCACCACCACCACCGGTTGATGAAAACTTATGCCCTTTATGATACACGTTATACCCACCGCTATACTCGTCGAAGTAGGCTTTTTCCCATTCACTACCATACGAATTGTATTTTAGTATGGCTTCTTTTATTATTTCCAGTTGTACTATTATATTAATCGGATTCACTTTTTGGGGTATGGGCAGTGCATGACTATTATTTACTGAACCGCAATCCGATGGATAAGTCTATATGAGTTAAGCTCTCGCGTGAATCTTTATCGAGCTTTATAACGTTCGTATATATTCCGTTTGAGCTTTTGTATTCAGACATCAGGCCGCTTATTAACGATACTTGAAAGCCCAGCGCCAGGTTTCGGGAGATACCTATGTCGTAGCCGATGCTCCAGTAGAATCCGGCTGTGCTGCCTGTCAACGTGAGCTTTTCTGAGGCAAAAAGCGCTTTGTCGTGGTATCCCAGATAGCCTATCCCAACATCCATCAATAAGCAATTCTTTTTTGTCCGGTTAAGAAACCTTGTACTGAAAACAGGCCCGATATAATTGATGCGGATACGGTCGCTCAGCTTTCCATATCCCATTGAGCCGTCGTCTGAATTGCTCGACACATATTCATTGTATTTGAATCCGGCGCCCAGATGTTCGCTAAAATAATACGACAGGCCGGCTTCATAATGAAATCCCGATTTCAGTTCCTGTAAATAGTCGTTTATGAGGGGAGAGACATTTTCGGGCAGATGTCCTATCCGGTCGCTCCAGCCGCCAGTTACTGCCAGCCTGATACGGGGGTAATTCCTGTTCTCCAAATAGATACTATCGATTGCAATCAAATCTTGTGCATAAAGCGGAGCGATGAGGAATACGAAACATACGATAAGAAAAAACTGTTTTGAACGTAGCATACAATGTAATTTTTTAGGTTTAACTTGGGGCGTTCTGCCAAGGCATCCATCGCAACGCTGCAACGGATATAGTAAAAACGACGCAAATGTACGGAAAACTTCGTTTCGTAGCCATAAGAGAAAGCAATTTTCACCTGCAAAAGTCATACAATCATCTCATTGTTTTATTATTTTGATGGTGAATAAGTAATCGTTTTGTCGCATCCTATTGATCGTCTCACCTGGGTGATACACCTGTCTCACCCAGGTGATACACTTGTCTCACCCGGGTGATACATCTGTCTCACCTGGGTGAGACGATCAATAGGATGCGACCAAAACAGGAAACTGATGCGATCTTTTTAATAGTTTTGTATGAAGAAACGGCTTATCTTTCATCGGCCTGTAGTTCTTGGGGGCTGTAAACAGGCTTTCGGGACGCTTGGCGAAAGGTGAAACGCGCTGTTCCTATTTTATTATGTACGCTGTACATTAATAAGGTCTTTTCTTATTGTAGAAAATAAGATAATGAATAATCAGATTATTAGAATATTATAATAATATAAAAATTGATTGATTTATTTTGTTACTATGATTTATTTAGTATATTTGCAGGGAACTTTTATCGAAATATCATGTCAACGAATCAGGAAGGAAAGAAAATGTTCTATCCGCATGTTTCAGTAGATTGCGTTTTGTTAGGTATAGACAATGAAGAATTATGTGTCTTGTTAGTGGAACGGAAAAATGCAGGCACTGGGAAGACGGAATATAAATTGCCGGGAAGTTTGATTTATGAGGCAGAAGACCTGGACGCTGCCGCTAATCGTGTGTTGACGGAGACTACCGGGCTGAAACGGGTTGCGCTTAAACAATTCAGGGCATTCGGCTCTCCTACGCGCACCTCTAATAAAGATGACGTCTTGTGGCTTGAAAGAGCTTCGAACATGAAAATAGACAGGATCGTAACCATAGCCTACCTGGCTTTGTGCAAAGTAAGGAAAGCCAGGCCCGACGAAAAGGATAGCTCAGCACAGTGGACGCCTATCTCCGGATTGCCCAATCTGCCGTTCGACCACAGAGAGATCATAGAAGAAGCCATTACAGAAATACGTAAGTGGACGGAGGTAGAATCGTCCATTATCTTTAATTATTTACCCCCTCTGTTTACGGCGCTGCAATTGAGGCGTACCTACGAAATTATATATGATAAGGAGTTTGATGTAAGGAATTTCCATAAGAAAATGAATTCGCTTCCTTATGTTGTTCAGACCGACGATATGGAAAAAGGAGTGGCGCATCGTTCTGCCCGTTACTACCGGTTCGATAAAGTGAAATATAATCAACTGCGTTCTAAATTAAATAAAACTTAATTTTAATCTGTTATGTATCTGTTAGGATGTGATATAGGAAGCTCGTCGGTAAAGGCTTCCATTATAGACCGGCAAACCGGTGCGACAATCAGTTCGGATTATTATCCCAAAGAAGAAGCTCCGATAAAAGCGGTTAAGCCGGGTTGGGCGGAACAAAATCCCGAAGATTGGTGGGATTATCTTACATCGGCCATAAAAGGAGCGACCACGAAGGCGGCTATCCAGGGAGAAGATATTAAAGCCATAGGTATTTCGTACCAGATGCACGGCTTAGTGTTGGTAGACAAAAACAAGGAGGTATTGCGTCCGTCTATCATTTGGTGCGACAGCCGCGCCGTTCCGTATGGCGATAGCGCATTCCGTACCATTGGCGAAGAGAAATGCCTGTCTCATCTCCTGAACTCGCCGGGGAACTTTACGGCGGCTAAGCTGGCCTGGGTAAAAGAAAACGAACCCCAACTGTTTGAGTCGGTTTATAAATTCATGCTTCCCGGCGATTACATCGCCATGCGTATGACCGGCGATATTGTAACTACCATATCGGGCCTGTCGGAAGGCATGTTCTGGGATTTTAAAGCAAACCGGGTTTCAGCGGATGTGCTGGCCTATTTTGGATTTTCCGGCGATATTGTGCCCGCCATCTGTCCCACCTTTGGCGAACAGGGAGAGTTGCTGGCGTCTGTCGCTGCCGAATTGGGCCTGAAGAAAGGAACGCCCGTAACGTACCGTGCCGGCGACCAGCCCAACAATGCTCTATCGCTAAATGTATTAAATCCCGGAGAGATAGCCGCCACCGCCGGCACGTCGGGCGTAGTATACGGCGTAAACGATCAGGTAACGTACGATCCGTATTCGCGCGTCAATACGTTTGCCCATGTAAATTATACAGAACAGCAGCCACGCCTTGGCGTATTGCTCTGCATCAATGGAGTAGGTATCCTTAATTCGTGGATAAAGCGTAATGTAGCGCCCGAAGGCATCAGCTACAATGAATTAAATGATATGGCGGCAGAGATACCGGTTGGTTCCGAAGGCCTTTCCATCCTGCCCTTTGGCAATGGCGCAGAACGTATGCTGAAAAACAAGGAGACCGACTGTTCTTTATACGGATTGAATTTTAATATCCATAGCCGGAAACACCTCGCCCGCGCAGCCCAGGAAGGCATTGTTTTCTCATTCAGGTATGGTATGGATATTATGAATGAAATGGGGATTCCTATTGATATTATCCGCGCCGGTAATGCAAATATGTTTTTAAGCCCGGTATTCCGTGAAACACTGGCCGGTATAACCGGGGCTGTTATCGAATTATATGATACGAACGGAGCTGTCGGCGCGGCTAAAGGCGCTGGTATTGGCGCCGGTATTTACCCATCTCCCCAGGAAGCCTTCCAATCACTAAAGAAGATAGACGTGATAGAGCCGGATAGATGCAAAGCCGATGCCTACTCGGCAGCCTACCAGGTATGGAAAGAGCGACTGGAATTGACCATTAACGAATAAATAACTGATAACTAATCACTATAGTAACAATTAATAAACAATTAAATCATGAGCTTTTATAAAGGAGAAAAAGAATTTTTTCCGGGAATAGGAAAGATTCAGTTTGAAGGACGCGAGTCTAAAAATCCGTTAGCATTTCATTATTATGATGAAAACAAAGTAGTATTGGGCAAGACGCTTAAAGACCATCTTCGTTTTGCTATGGCTTATTGGCATACATTATGCGCCGAGGGAGGCGATCCATTCGGCGGAGGTACGAAAACATTTCCCTGGAATAATTCGTCGGACCCATTAGTACGTGCGAGGTATAAAATGGATGCCGCCTTTGAGTTTCTTACCAAATGCAACATCCCTTACTACTGTTTTCACGACGTGGATGTGATAGACGAAGGCCCATCTTTAGCCGACTTTGAAAGGCGTTTGTTCACGATGGTAGATTATGCCAAAGAGCTTCAGAAAGAAACAGGCAAGAAGCTATTATGGGGTACGGCCAATGTGTTCAGCCATACGCGCTATATGAACGGAGCAGCTACGAATCCAAACTTTGCCTCGGTAGCATGCGCCGGCACGCAAATAAAGAATGCCATCGACGCTACCATCGCGTTAGGCGGCGAAAACTATGTATTCTGGGGAGGTCGCGAAGGCTATATGACCCTGCTCAATACCAATATGAAACGCGAAAAAGACCACCTGGCCATGATGCTGACGATCGCCCGCGACTATGCGCGCAAGAATGGCTTTAAGGGTACGTTCCTTATCGAACCGAAACCCATGGAGCCAACCAAGCATCAGTATGACGTGGATACGGAAACAGTAATAGGCTTCCTCCGCCACTATGGACTGGATAAAGACTTTGCTATAAATATTGAAGTAAACCATGCCACCCTAGCCGGCCATACCTTTGAACACGAACTACAGGCTGCCGCAGACGCAGGTATGCTTTGCAGCATCGATGCCAATCGCGGCGATTACCAGAATGGCTGGGATACCGATCAATTCCCGATGGATTTGTTTGAGCTTGCCCAGGCCTGGCTGGTGATCCTTGAAAATGGCGGATTAACAACGGGAGGCACCAACTTCGACGCCAAAACCCGTCGTAATTCTACCGACCTGGAAGACATCTTCATCGCCCATATCGGCGGTATGGATACATTTGCCCGCGCTTTACTGGTGGCAGCCGACATTCTTGAAAATTCGGATTACCGGAAAATGCGTAAAGAACGTTACGCCAGCTTCGACAGTGGCGACGGAAAAGCCTTTGAAGAAGGAAAACTAACGCTCGAAGGCTTACGCACCATCGCTCTTCGCGATGGAGACCCTGCACAGATCAGCGGGAAACAAGAGTTGTACGAAATGATAATAAATAACTACATCTAATTAAGGAAGAGCAGACAGTTGGCGCTTGGCCAACTGTCGCTTGTCAACTATTTATGGCAAATAAGAATTACAATACCGGATATGTGTTCGGAATAACATTGGTAGCCACTATCGGCGGCTTACTTTTTGGATATGATACGGCTGTTATATCAGGCGCAGAGAAATCGATAGAAGCTTTTCTGATCAAACCATTAGGGCTAAGTGACTTTATACATGGAGCAACCGTTTCCAGCGCGCTGATCGGTTGTATAATCGGCGGAGCGTTGTCGGGCTTCTTTTCTTCCCGTTTGGGGCGTAAAAACTCACTCTTGCTGGCGGCCGGTTTATTTTTTCTTTCGGCCTTGGGTTCGGCCTGGCCCGAAACATTCTTCTTTCATCAGGGCGAATCGTCTTTTGGGTTACTGATCGTTTTTAACTTATACCGTATCTTAGGCGGTATAGGCGTTGGTCTGGCCTCTGCCGTTTGTCCGATGTATATAGGCGAAATAGCGCCGACAGAAATAAGGGGCCGTTTGGTATCCTTCAATCAATTTGCCATTATTTTTGGTATGTTGGTTGTTTATTTTGTGAATTGGGGAATAGCCAATGGGCATACCATTGAGTGGATCAATGCGATAGGCTGGCGTTATATGTTTGCCTCTGAAGCAATACCTGCCGCCCTGTTTGGCATATTGGTACTTTTTGTTCCTGAAACGCCGCGCTACCTGGCCCTTATCTATGAAGATGATAAAGCGCTTACTGTGCTGGAAAAGATAAACGGCTCGAAAGAAAAAGCGCAAGCCATACTAAGTGAAATAAAAGCTACCGTAAACGAATCGGTAAAAGGGAAACTATTTTCTTACGGAGTAACCGTGATTGTTATTGGTATTCTATTATCCGTTTTCCAGCAATTCGTAGGTATAAATGTGGCGCTTTATTATGCACCCCGCATCTTTGAAAGTATGGGAGCGGCAAAAGATGCGTCTATGCTACAAACAATTGTGATGGGACTGGTGAATGTGGTCTTTACCGTAGTAGCCATACTGACCGTAGATAAATGGGGGCGTAAACCCTTGCTTATCGTAGGCTCTATAGGCATGGCTGTCGGTATGTTTGCTATTTCCGCCTTGTCGTTCTTTAATATCATCGGTATCAGTACGCTTGTCTTTATCATTATTTACACGGCCTCTTTTATGATGTCGTGGGGGCCTATCTGTTGGGTGCTGATAGCAGAGATATTTCCCAACCGGATACGCGGGCAGGCTGTGGCTGTGGCTGTGGCGGCGCAATGGGCTGCCAATTACCTGATCTCGTCTACCTATCCGGCTATGATGAATTATAGCGGGGCCATGACGTATGGTTTTTATGGATCAATGGCCGTTCTTGCCGCCCTGTTTGTTTGGAAAATGATCCCGGAAACCAAAGGAAAGACATTGGAAGAAATGGAACAATATTGGAAAAAGTAAAAAGAAAGCTACTAATTTGTTATTTGTTTACAGCTTATTTCAGCAAAAATATAACTTTGCACCCTGTAACAAAAAACAATTCAGATTATGTCGGTTGCAAAACGTGATTCGGAAAACAGAAAAGTCACTACCCATCGCCTGATAGAGATGAAACAGCGCGGCGAAAAGATATCTATGCTTACGGCATACGATTATTCGATGGCAAAGTTGATAGACCAGGCAGGGATGGACGTTATTTTAGTGGGTGATTCGGCGTCTAATGTAATGGCCGGAAATGTAACAACACTTCCTATTACCTTAGACCAGATGATTTACCATGGCAAGTCGGTAATGAAAGCGGTTAAGCGGGCGCTTGTGGTTGTTGATCTGCCGTTTGGCACTTATCAGGGCAATTCGCGGGAAGCCGTATCTTCCGCCATACGCGTAATGAAAGAAACGCATGCCGATTGTATAAAGGTAGAGGGAGGCGCAGAAATACAAGAGTCCATTGTACGTATTCTGTCGGCAGGTATTCCGGTTATGGGGCATTTGGGGCTAACGCCTCAGTCCATTAATAAGTTCGGAACCTATACCGTACGGGCCCGTGAAGAGGCCGA
>JAISCM010000010.1 GCA_031265595.1 Tannerellaceae bacterium | reverse complement strand
TTGCTTACCTTGCAAATCCCGACTTTTATGGGATTTGATAATCCGCAGCAAAATACGGGGAAAATGAATACTACCGGATGGGAAGCCCAGATAGGTTGGTATGACCGAATGGGTGATTGGAGTTATTATGCCACATTCAATATCTCAGACTTCAAGTCTGAGATGGGTAATCTGGGAGGTACGCAATTCCTTGGCGAAAAGATAAAAACAGAAGGCAGCGAATTTGATGAATGGTATGGATACAGGTGTTTGGGGATATACCAGACACAAGAGCAGGTAGACAATTCTGCAAAAACGAGTAACAGTGTAAAAGTTGGCGACCTTTGGTATGAAGACATAAGCGGCCCTGACGGTACACCCGACGGTATCATATCTCCTGAATACGACAGGGTATTGCTGGGTGGTTCTTTGCCAAGATATTCATACGGAGCTACTATAGGAGCAAGCTATAAGAACTTCGATTTCGGATTAACCATACAAGGAGTAGGAAAGCAGAACCAACGCATTTTAGGAGAAATGGTTGAGCCGTTACGTGAAAATTGGGGAAATGTCCCCTCATTGCTCGATGGAAATGTATTCAGCCATTACAATACGCCGGAACAGAATCTGAGCGCCAAATATCCGAGACTGACCCGTATTGGCGACAACTATACTATGTCGGACTTCTGGATGTTCAACGGATGGTATATGCGTTTGAAAAATGTAAATATTGGCTATTCCCTGCCTACGGGATGGGCGAATAAAATCCAACTTCAGGGCCTGCGGGTATATATGACGGCAACAGACTTGTTCTCGCTGAGCAAATTCCCGGAAGGATGGGATCCTGAAATGCGTAGTGGCGAATATCCTATCACTACTTCTTTGTTATTTGGTGTTTCTGTTAAATTTTAAATGCAAAGTCATGAAAAAATTACCTATAATTATACTGCTGTTATCTTCTGCATTCTCTTCTTGCAATGATCTGGAGCTGGCTCCCCTGGCTGAAGGATCGGTTGAGACATGGTATTCTACGGAAGATGAAATTGTCATGTCAGTAAATGATTTATATAAGGATGCTTTCTTTCCGTTAAACGTAGACCTGAATGGGCCGGACGCTTGTACCGACGATTGGATGTACCGGGAGTCAGTAAGCCCGGTTGTCAATGGAACTATAAACGGGGAATGGAGTGTGGCCAATACGGAATATTGGTTAAATTCTTACAAGGCTATTACCCGTTGCAATACATTACTTGTTAATCTGGACAGAGCGGCAGACGAAATAGCTGCTACAACACTTGCACAATACGAAGCTGAAGTCAGGTTTATCAGGGCATGTCAATATTCCCGTCTGATTTCCTATTTCGGAGATGTGGTTTATTATACGGAGCCATTGGATATAGAACAGGCGTTTACGCTGGGACGCAGCCCCAAAAGCGAGGTATTACAAAAAGTATATGAAGATTTCGACTTTGCAGCAGACAAATTACCGGCTGCATACACCGGTTCTGCGTTGAAAAAGGCCACAAAAGGAGCTGCTTTAGGTATGAAAGCGCGTATTGCGATGTATTGTGATGATTTCACTACGGCAAAAGCCGCAGCCGGTGCCTGTATGGCTTTGGGTGTACATAAACTTCATGCTGATTTTGCATCATTGTTTTTAACTACTACCGGTTATTCAGACGAATTTCTTTTCGTAGTTCCCCGTTCAATTGAATTCAAGGTAGTTGTCGGCATCCAGGATTTTATTCCGAGAAACGCCGGCGGCTGGGGTGCCTGGTCTCCTACCTGGGATTTGTTCTGTTCATTCCTGTGTACGGATGGCCTTCCTATTGATGAGTCTCCTCTTTTCAACCCGAGGCAACCGTTCGAAAACAGAGATCCGAGATGTGTTGCTACGATTGTTGAATTTAATACCCCACATTTGGGATTCATGTATGAGCCTCATCCTGATTCGCTGGAAGTAATGAACTTTGGAACAGGCAGGAGGCAAATAAACAATGATACCCGTTCAAATGCCCAATTCGCTTCTTTCAACGGATTACTCTGGAAGAAAGGAGTTGACGAAACATGGATGGGCAACAGTTGGCAGGCTGCTCCTACAAAGATTATACTTCGTTATGCCGATGTGTTGCTGATGTATGCAGAAGCCAAGGTTAAACTGGAAGAAATAGACCAATCCGCTTTGGATGCCATCAATGACGTGCGTGCAAGGGCGTATAGTGTTGACAGAAATGCTGTTACGGAATATCCGCCGGTAACCACAACGAATGCACGGGAACTGATGCGTATCATCATGACGGAACGCCGGATGGAATTTGCTTATGAAGGAGTCCGTTATATGGATATCATCCGTTGGCGTCTGGCTGAAAAGGTATTGAACAAACCGAATTACGGCATGCTCGATCCGGATGCTCTACGTGATAAGGTCGTTAATCCGGGGCTATGGTTCTTCCCTGAAGTTCCACCGATTGACGAAGACGGAATCGCTGATTTCTCAGGCATGTACGGAAAAGGGTTGATCAAACTGATCACACAACGCCAGTTTGACAAAAACCGCCAGTATTTATGGCCGATACCTTCCAAAGATATTCTGATCAACGACAATCTTAAACAGAATCCCGGCTATTAATGACTAACTATAATTTCCCCTCTCGTTTGAGAGGGGAAATAAATACGATTTAAAATGAAAAAGACAGTAATTTCATTTTTATTTTTTATTGCATGCTTTTATCCGGCGATTGTAAAGCCACCGCATGGTTCATCTATAATTAACTAATAATATATAATGTATATCTTTATGGAAAAAAAACAGATGATAATAATGTATAGAAATCTCTTTCTTTTATTCGCTATCCTGTTGTTTTCAGGTTGCAAATCACCAGGCAGCAAACCCGAACCTGTAAACAATATATCGGGTATTTATCCTAATCTGGCTTATTACAACGGTGAAGGGGAATGTGGAACCGGGGCCATTGTTCCTTGGGCAGACAGGCTGTGGGTCATCACTTACGGGCCGCATCTTCCCAATGGGTCGTCCGACAAGCTCTACGAGGTGACGCCGGATTTGAGGCAGATCGTCCGTAAGGAAAGTATCGGGGGTACGCCTGCAAACCGGATGATCCATAAGGAAAGCGACCAGCTTTTCATCGGCCCGTATGCCATCGACAGCAAAGGGGCTGTAAGGGCGATTCCTTATAGCATGATGCCCGGACGGCATACCGGCAATGCCCGCCATCTAACCGATCCGGCAAACAAAATCTATTATGGAACGATGGAGGAGGGCTTCTACGAAGTAGACGTCCGTACCCTGGAAGTGACTATGCTCTACAGGGATGCAAATAAAAACAACCAAAGGGATGACACCGACGCCAATCCCAATAATGCCCTTCTTCCCGGCGTTCATGGAAAAGGCTTGTATGCCGGGCAGGGACAAATGTATTACACCAACAACGGAGAAGGCACAAATGAGGCGCTTCAGAAGTTCGACGTGGAAGCCGGGGTGCTGGCCGAATGGAATGGTAAGGAATGGAAAACCGTACGTCGCAACCAGTTTGTGGAAGTGACGGGGCCGGGAGGTATTCATGGAAACGCCAACCCGGAAACAGACCCTGTCTGGGCTACTGGATGGGATTATAAATCCATCTTAGTAGGAGTGCGCGACGCCAGAAAGGGTTGGGCTTTTTTCCGCCTTCCCAAAGCAAGCCACAGCTACGACGGGGGACACGGATGGAATACCGAATGGCCGCGTATCAGAGATATTGGAACGGCGGCGAATCCTGATTACCTTATGACCATGCATGGGATGTTCTGGAAATTCCCCGGCACGTTCGCCATCGACAATACGGCTGGCATACGTCCGCGCTCCGCCTATCTAAAAGTAATCGGCGATTTTACCCGTTGGAACGATGGCTTGGTATTCGGATGCGACGATTCAGCGCAAAAGGAGTTTCTGAACAAGCGCAAGGCTAAAGGCGATATCGAAGGGCCGGGACAATCGAACTCCAACCTTTGGTTCACCTCCTTGTCTAAACCAGACGAGTTGGGGCCCGCCACGGCAGAAGGCGCTGTCTGGGCAAAGGAAGACGTGAAGGCCGGCGAAGCATCGGAACCTTTCTTGTTCGACGGATGGGAAAAACGCAGCTGCTGGATAAGCAACGGAGGGAAGCAGGCTGTCACTTACACGTTTGAAGTAGACGTTGCGGGCAACAACCAATGGAACAAGCTAAAAGACGTCAAAGTAGAACCGGATAAGTCGGCCCATCTCTCTTTCACCGAAAAAGGCGAATGGATACGTGTCAAGGTAGACAAGGCTACATATACGACCGTAAGTTTCAACTATTCTACTCCTGATGCCCGTTCAATCACCACAGACAAGATGTTCGCAGGGCTGACGCATGTAGAAAACAGTAATACCGCTGGCGGACTGTTGTTCGGACTGGGAGACGACCGGCGCGCGCTCGGTCTCCTTGCCAACACAACGGCAAACGGTTTCGTGACGGAAACGGGTTATTACGAAATGGGCGACAAGTTGGAACTGGTGCGCAAGGACGATGCCAAGACAGCGGATTTCATCCGTACCAAGTTTGCCATCCCTCAACAGGCGGTAACGATAGAAAACGGTTCCGTATTAATTGTTGACGATAGTGAAAGAAGATGGCGTTTGCCGCTTGGGAACGAAGCCTTCAGGCCACTGACAAACAAGGCCCTGCTGCGTATCTGCCGAGAAGTGGCCACCGAAAGAGATTTGTTCAACTGCATGGGAACCTTCTATGAATTGCCTGCCGAGAACGCCGATGGATACGCTAAGATTCGTCCGGTATCTTCTCACGATTTCCGCATCAACGATTATGCCTCCTACCGGGGAATGCTCATCCTGACAGGCATTACGCCGGAAGAAGGGAAAGACAATCCGCACGTCATTACCTCCGCCGACAAGAAAGCAGTTGTCTGGGCAGGCGTCATCGACGATTTATGGAAGCTGGGCAAGCCTGTCGGGCAAGGAGGCCCGTGGAAAGATTCGGACGTAATGAAGGGAATTCCTTCGGATCCTTACCTTGTAGCCTTCTATGACAAAAAAGAACTTTCCTTGTCGCACCAAGCCGGGCAAGACGTCGCATTCACAATAGAAGTAGACCCAACGGGCAACGGGGACTGGATGGAATACCAGACGTTCGCCGTCAAGGCGGGAGAAACGTTCAGCCATCAACTGCCCAACGACTTCGAGGCTCGCTGGATACGCTTCACTACCAATACAGATACCAAAGCTACAACGTGGCTGGTTTTTAGATAACCGGTTGTTATTGCAATAATTAAACAGAGCAACTCAATGAGTAATCCAAGTTAAAGACGGCCCTGATGTAGTAGCTTTTTTAACGGTACGTTTCACCTTTCGCTAAGCGCCTGAAACTCTCTTCCAGCGCAGGAAGGGGTGAAACGTACCTGTTTATCTTCGTATATGCAAATAATAACGAAAGCCGTCATGTTCCATATAGCCTATGGTCATATTTATCAGTTTTGTCTCTGACGAAAATAAGGGTAATTGGATCTGCATATCTTTTTACTCTTTACTCTTTGCAAATATACGACTTTTACAGTTTGCGATAATGTATCTTGTATAATTCTCTATGAGTGATAGTTGCAATGCTACGGTCAGGAGCTCTGAACCTACGCTTTATCCCCATAACCATAGCCATAAGCGCCATAGCCATAATGCCCATAACCATA
>JAISCM010000097.1 GCA_031265595.1 Tannerellaceae bacterium | reverse complement strand
GCATCATACAATATAGCCGGTTTGCCATAGCTGGAAGCTTCGCTTAATTTAATATTACGCTGGATAACGGTTGTAAATACCAAGTCTTTAAACGGGCGCTTTACTTCTTCGTATATCTGGTTTGCCAAACGAAGGCGCGCATCGTACATGGTAAGCAGGAAACCTTCTATTTCCAATGCCGGGTTCAGCCGGGCTTTGATTATTTTTATCGTATTTAATAATTTGCTAATACCTTCCAGGGCAAAATATTCGCATTGCACCGGGATCAAAACAGAATCGGCGGCAGTTAGCGCATTTACGGTGATAAGGCCTAAAGAGGGAGAGCAGTCTATCAAGATGTAATCATAGCTGTCTTTCAGGGGAAGTAATACATGTTTCATGATCTGCTCCCTGTTTTCCAGATTCAACATTTCTATTTCGGCTCCCACCAGGTCTATGTGAGACGGGATAATTTCAAGCTGGTCTACTTCCGTAGAAACAATCGCCTGACTGGCATCATCGCCATTCACCAAACATTCATAAATAGAAAGGTTTACGTTGCGGATATCTATTCCAAGCCCTGACGATGCATTTGCTTGTGGGTCTGCGTCCACTACCAATACTTTTTTTTCAAGAACGGCCAGTGAAGCGGCTAAGTTAATTGTGGTAGTTGTTTTTCCAACTCCGCCTTTTTGATTTGCTATTGCAATAATTTTTCCCATATTTCTTCAATACTAAATTCTCGCACAAAACTAAACATTTAATGAATATATGCAATCTAAAAGAGGAAAAACTATACCTTACCTGTTGATAAGTGGCTAAAATTGTTGATAACTTCCGAATAGGCAACTATATAAGAAGATAAGATCAGTCTTTTTTCTTTTGTAACAATAAATAATCTAACAAAACCATGGCCGCCATGGCTTCTACAATAGGGACTGCGCGTGGGATAACGCAGGCATCGTGCCGGCCGCGCGCTGTCAATACGGTATCTTCTCCTGCCGCTGTAACAGTTTCCTGCTCCATCAGGATAGTAGCAACCGATTTGAACGCTACCCGGAAATAGACATCCTGTCCGTTTGATATCCCCCCTTGTATTCCCCCCGAGTGATTCGTGCGGGTATTGATACGCCCGCCGTCATTGAAAAAGCGGTCGTTCCGTTCAGATCCACGGTACAGAGGGGCGTCGAAACCATCTCCGTACTCAAATCCTTTCACCGCATTGATCGTAAGCATGGCATGGCCTAAAGCCGCATGCAGTTTTCCGAAAACAGGTTCGCCCAATCCTGCCGGGACGCCTTTGGCTACACAAGTGATCGTGCCTCCAATGGTGTCGCCTTGTCCTTTTATCTCCATGATAAGCCGTTCCATTTCGTCTGCTTTGGCAGCGTCCGGGCAACGGACAATGCTTTCTTCGGTGAGGCTCAGGTCGTACTCCTGGTATGTCTTTTCTAATTTGATGGGACCTATTTGCGAAGTATACGCCTGTATAGAGATAGTATATGTACGAAGGGCTAATTTGGCTATGGCGCCGGCTACGCACCGGGCAATGGTTTCGCGCGCCGACGAACGCCCTCCGCCTCGCGGGTCGCGAATGCCGTATTTCTTATGATAAGTATAATCGGCATGCGAAGGACGGTATACATCCTTCATATTATCATAGTCGGAAGAATGCTGGTTTTTATTCCATATAATAAAACCGATCGGCGTACCGGTAGTTTTGCCTTCATATAGCCCGGATAAAAACTGCACCTCATCGTTCTCTTTACGAGGAGTGGTGACTTTTGACTGCCCGGGTTTCCGCCTGTTCAATTCCTGTTGGATAAATTCCATATCCAACTCGATTCCGGCAGGGCAACCATCTATCACTCCTCCTACGCCAAGCCCATGCGATTCACCGAATGACGTTAATCTGAATATATTCCCAAACGTATTCACCGCTCAATGACCACAACCATTGCAACCAGTACTGCAATCATCCTCTCCGCAACCACAACCGCAACTGCACCCGCCGCCAGACGACATCGAGGCTATTTCTTCCTCCGTAGGGTCGTGTACATCAATTACTTCGCCTGTAAAGTGAAGCGTTTCTCCTGCTAAAGGATGATTAAAGTCCATAACAACCACATCCTCCTTTACTTCCATTACCGAACCGTTCATCCGGTTGCCGTCGGCATCCATCATAGGGACGGTATTTCCTTCTTTCACCATATCCGAATCGAACCTACCTTCTATTTCAAAAATAGTTTTCGGCAGCTCCATCATATACTCTTCTTTAAAATCACCATATCCGTCGGCCGGAGAAATCGTGAAATCAAAGGCGCTGCCTACTTCAAGCCCTTTCAATTCATCTTCGAAAGCAGGAAGCATCATGCCCGTTCCAAAGATAAAACGTAAAGGAGCCTCGGTAGTAGCCCTTTCCATTAACTCACGCTCTTCGTCCTCTCCTACGTTCAGGTCGTATGTAACCGATACGAACTTATTCGTTGCTATTCTCATCTTTAATCTGATTTTTATAAATGCATAATCCGACAAAGGTACGTATTATTTTTCATCCCATCGCTTTTTTCAGGGCATTCAGTGATTGCTCTATGATGGAGCGGGGGCAGCCTATGTTCAGGCGCATATAGCCTTCGCCGCCGGGGCCGAACATGGTTCCGTCGTTCAGCGCTAAGCCGGCTTTTAAGAAGAGTGAAACAAGGTATTTTTGTTTTAGGTTTAACGCTCTACAGTCCAGCCATATTAAGAAGGAGGCCTGGGGGCGGTATACTTTTATTTCCGGTATATGTTTTTCGATGAAGCCGGCAACAAAGTCTACGTTCTTTATAATGTATCCGAGCATTTGCCGGCGCCATTCATCGCCCAATGTATAGGCTGCCCGGGTTGCTTCATAAGCGAAAATAGTACCTTCGTGCAATTCTCTGGCTTCGAGGAAAGAATAGAACCGCTGGCGAATGGCCGGATCGGGTATGATAGCGTAGGAAGCAACGATGCCGGCTATATTAAATGTTTTGCTGGGAGCCATAAAGGTGATGCAGGAGGAAGAGGCTGCTTCGGAAATGGCGGG
>JAISCM010000067.1 GCA_031265595.1 Tannerellaceae bacterium | reverse complement strand
TCTACCGAATAGGCATCGAGGGAATAGACGTTCTTCATCATCAGATCCCAAAACGCCATATCGGGCGACATGGATGTACCCTTCAGCAACTTTACGTACAGGCTGTTCGTTGTGTTGGCCGAGTTGTCTGTAGAGAACTCGCCTACCTGGTAGGCTTTGCCGTTGTATTGGAAGTCGTAGGCTACGGCCAGTACTTCGTCTGGCTGCAACTGTATCTTTAAAGAGATATAGCCTAATTGTTTGTTTACGCTATATTCCGATTGGTCGAGGCGGCGGGCGCTCTCTATCTTCTCGTATTCCTTCCCGCTTTCAAGCAGGCTGTTCAGGGCCTGCGTAGCCGAGCTTATCTTTCTCGCCCCGGAATAAGCGCCGGTATTAACGGTAGCATACAGGCTGTTGGCATCATTATAGGGGATAGCCATCGAACCGGTGGGGGTAAAGGTGGGATTGCTGATGTGTTTATACTCCGCCAGGTCGGCAAAGGCTACGATATTGCGCGCCTGATCGTAATTGCTCCGCTTATTGGTGATCCATACTTCTACGCGGTTGATCGTTACTGCCGAGCGGATATAAGGCAGTTGCCCCAGGGCATAGTCGTAATTATCACGGAAGTAATGAGCCAGGAAGAAGTGGCGGTTTTCATCGTAATTATCTACCGTTATCTCAAAAGGACGGGTCTGTACGCCTCCCTTTGATTTGACTGTTTTAGATTCAGACTCCTGTTGGGCGAATAAAGCATTCACGCGCAGCTTGCCGAATTGCAGATCTGTTTTTATCCCGAAGAGGGCTGCTCCGCCATTGATCAGGGAGTTGTTGGTCGTCATGCTTACGTTGCCGGCTTCGAGGCTCTTTATCACTTCGTCTTCTTCGCCGGCATACGCCAGTTTAAGCTGTTTAGAGTCGAAATCGAAGGTAGCTTCGGTATTATAATTCATCCCGAAATTCACCTTTGTCCCTACAGTAGCCTGCACATTCATCTGGAAATTCATGTCGAAATCAAAGTAGGTACGCTTCCGCGCCCTTTCGGGGAGGGTGGGATTGTCTGTCTTGTTTTGCTTCAGTCCCATCGTAATTTCTGCCGAGCCTTGCGTACGGACACGCACGCCTCCGGGGCCAAATATCTTATCTGCCGGGCCGATGTCGAATTGCATATCCATAAAGTTGAACGCCTTATCGGCTTCCTTTTGAAACTCCTCTTCGTTTTTCTTTCGGAAATAAGAGCGTATGGATTGCTGGAGGCTGTAATCCTGGTATTCTTCGGGGGTAAGGGTGAGGGGCGTACCCAATTCCATATCGCCCACCTTGGTACGTATAATATAGGTGGCCGACTTGAGGTCGTATTCTATCTCTGTCTTCAGGTTCTCCGGGTCTCGTAAATCGGCAGGCGGGATTTCCAGCAAATCGGGATACCCTTCCGGTTTTGTTTTGGCTACGGGATAACGGGGGGGCACGGTGTCTTCCTCCTGCCATAAGGCGGCGCTTTCGGGCAATGCTTTCGTATAAGCCAGGCGGTCGGCATAGAGAGAAAAGAAACCGGCGCCCGACAGCGTTACCGTCAACAGAGCGATATATATAGACCGTTTCTTCATCAAAGCATCCTCAATGCACTCTTAATAACCTGTTCAACAGCCAAGGCGGGCGAACTCTTCAGGATAGAAACAACAGCCTTCTGCGATGCGGCTTTCTGAAATCCCAGCATCACCAGCGCCGCTATGGCTTCTTCTGCTACGGGGGCATTCCCCATGGCTGTAGCTCCGGCCAGGGTGATGGCTTCGGTAGGTTTCACCTTATTCTTCAGGTCTACCAGGATACGCTGGGCCGTTTTCAGTCCGATACCTTTTACAGCAGTAAGCGCCGCTTCGTTTTTTGTAGAGATTACCTCTATCAGGGCGTCTGGCGGGAGCGACGACAGGATCATCCGCGCCGTATTAGGCCCTACGCCGGAAACGGAAATAAGCATCAGAAACAGTTCGCGCTCCTGCTTCCCGGCAAAGCCATACAGCAAGCGGGCGTCTTCACGTATTACCTCATACACATAAACCGTACCGTTCGCCTTGCCGTTGAAAGCGCTGTAGGTATTGAGCGAGATGTGGAGTTCGTACCCTATCCCGCTACATTCCATAACCATCCGCGCAGGCGCAAATTCAACGATGTCGCCTTTTATATATTCTATCATTTCTTTCTATTCTGTTATTCGTACCTATCATAACGGAAATTACCCCCTGAATATTATTTGAGTATTCTTTTTTTTATTGTTCTGTTTTAGTCCTACTTGGGGGGTTGCCTGCCGCCTGGGCTCCTCGTACCTTTACAGTGTAAATCAATGATACCGTAAAGTTACTGATTATCCATTAAAATTACAAATAAAATTACGAATGTTAAACCGCCCGAAAGGGTAAAAAAAGAAAAGAAAATGAAAACGAAATCACAAACAAACAGAATCGTGTTAATGGCCATCGTAGCGATTGCCGCAGTTAGTAACGTATGGGCGCAAACAATGCCAACAGCGCCAACCGAAGAGGTTCTTGTAGACCGTTGGGGTATAAAGGGAGGTATTAATATCGCGACGGTTAGTTTTGAAAACGCGAACAATGCCGTACTGGAATCCGTAGTAGGCGCAGCAGCAGGCGTAACGCTCGAACATCCCTTTAACGCAAACTGGTTTTTTCATTCGGGGCTCGAATTTAGTATGAAAGGCTTCGAGCTTGGCTCGGGAAGCAGCACAACGCTCACAGCTACGGCTATCTACTTATTGCTTCCGGCCTCGGTAGGATACAAATTTAACATTGGAAAAGGTTGGAAATTAGAGCCCCGTCTGGGCCTTTACCTTGCTTACGGCGTCGCAGGCGATACTTCGCTTAGCTCCTCTGGCGATTCCGGCAGTGTAAGCACGTTTGGCGATGAGATATTTAAACCGCTCGACTATGGTACGATGGGCGGGTTCTTCTTCGACAACAACCAGGTGGTTATCGGTCTTCACAGTGAAATAGGCATGTCTGAAGTTAATGGAAATAGCTTCAAAGTAACGGGCACAAAGGCGCATAACAGTAATGTCTCAATCACGGTAGGTTATTTATTTTAATAAAGATACGAAATGAAAAAGAAAATTTTGACTCTCATCATAGCCGGCGTATACGCCGGCTTATTTCCGGCCTGCTCGCAGAGCACGGACAAAACGAAATCTGTAGAATCCAATGCAAAAGCATTTCTGGATAAACTGGGAGAACTTGAGCCGGTAACAGAATCCGAAAACATGATTGGATTATTTATCGAGAGCGTTACAAAATCGGGGGACGACTATATTGTGAATTACGGTGCAAAAAACAGCATCATAGACAATAGCCCCGACAATAAAAAGTACCTGATGACTCAAGTGTACTTTATCGACCCTGAGAATCACGAAAACAGGTATCAGCCCTTTACCATTGAAAACAACGAACTGAAATTTTCGTTTTCCGCAGGAGATGAAATAGGCTTTCCCATCCGCCGCATTAAATTCGAGCCGCCTTCAAAAGTAATGTATATGTACTTCACCGGCATTGAGAAAAGCGCTTCGGAAGTACTATATACAGAGCCGCTCTTCTTCACCATTATCTTAGGCGATAACCCATCGGTACTTGAAGATACGCCCCGCCATGCCAGAGATGTGTTTCTTTCGCCCTGATCAAATAAAGAAGTTCTGAAACTATCCTGCGTGCGAGATGTTTTGTGCAAAGTATAGTAAAAAAGACACCTCCTACTGATGAAGTTTACTCCCTGCCTTTCAGCTTTCAGTCCGTGCATAAACA
>JAISCM010000053.1 GCA_031265595.1 Tannerellaceae bacterium | reverse complement strand
TGTTAACAAACCTGAAAAATACGTATTTATATCCATAAACGAACGCTCTATCCTACCGTACAAAGTAGGCTTCATATGTCCTGCGGACACACGAAGCCCTATTATCTTTTTTCAAAAAGATACGGACCTTTCTAAAAAAAGGTACGGACCTTTTTGGAAAAAGGTAGGCATGAAATTTTTAGCGCTGAATCATAAGAAGTTAAACAGGCTAATTCAATAGTAAGCAGAGAGCAAGAAGGGATATACTATAATTATAATGTTGTGCTATTTTCTCTCGCAAAAAGCTTACGGCCTTTCGGAGTTGAGATTCTACTGTGTTTTCGGATATGTTTAGTTTTTTCGCGATTTCTTTATTACTGTATAGATGGCGGCGGCTGAGGATAAACACTTCTTTTCGTGCCGGCGGAAGCTGCTCGATCAGTGTATTTATGTATTCGTCCAGCATCCTGAACTCAACCTCTTTCTCCGTTGTATTCTCAGCAGGTACAGAATGCATAAGATTCTCCTGGTATAAAAGTTCATTGATCCGTTTCTGGTAGATATTGAAAAGCAGGTTCCGGGCTATGGTGAAGATAAAAGTGGAAAATGTCTTTTCAGGATCCAGTGATGATTTGTTTTCCCATATTTTGATAAAAACTTGTTGCACGATCTCTTCCGCCAGATAACATTCGCCTGTAGTCATTTTCATAACAAAATTGTAGAGTTTTCCACTCCACTTGTTATAAAGATAATCAAAGGCTGTGATATCTCCATTCTTCAGGTTACGGATATGTAGTTGTTCTTCATGCATATTGGACGCAGTAGGACAGTGCATAGAAACACTGTCCCTGTGTGATGATAAAAATCGTACTACGGTATCTTGCAAATAACAAGCACAATTCTTATTTACCTTATGAGTGACAAAGGTAAAGGATAATTTGAGATTATCCTGATTTGATACAACTATTTGTAGTTACGAATTATATGATTATTTCGCCGGATCTGCCCCTTTCACTACAAATTGGATGAGGGTGGTGAAGGTTTTACCGTATTTCTCCAGCTTTACGTCGCCTACTCCGCGTATGCCGGCGAAGGCTTCCATGGTGAGGGGTTTTTGAAATACCATGTCTTGCAGCGCTGCGTCGGAGAAGATAATGTAGGCGGGTACAGCCTCTTGCTGGGCTATTTGTTTGCGGAGCTGACGGAGCGCGTCCATCAGTTTCTCGTCTGCCGAATCCGATTCGATTGCATGGGCAGGGCGTGTCTGAGGGGCTTTCTTTTCTTTTCGGGACGGGCGTTTCAGTTCTTCCGGTTCGTGCCAGGTGGCTAAGAGGGCTTTTATTTCCCCATACAGCACTTTGCGGCCCAGGGAGGTTACTTTCAGTGTCTGGGCGTTGGCATAATCAATCTCTATATAGCCTAATTGCAGCATCTGGTAGATGTATTCTTTCCATACGTTGTAAGGGAGGTCGCGCCCGGCGCCATAAGTTTTGAGTAAGTGATAACCCAGATGAACAAGCTCGCTGCGCCCTGAAGCGCGCAGAATATCGATCAGCATCTGTATCCCTACCCGTTCCTGTGTGCGGAGGATGGCGCTTAGCGCTTTCTGTACCAATACACTTCCGTCGAAACGCTGGGGAGGGTTCTTGCATACATCGCAATTGCCGCAATCGCGCCCGGCCTCTTCACCGAAGTAGTTCAGCAGGATGCGCCGCCGGCATATATCGGCTTCGCAATACCGCTGCATACGGTTTAGTTTTTCGAGGTTTACTTTGTTTTGCCCGCTCTCATCGGCAAAGCGGCGTAGCAAGACCAGATCGCCAAGCGAATAGAAAAGCAACGTATCACTCCGGAGCCCGTCTCGCCCGGCCCGTCCTATCTCCTGGTAATAGTTTTCGATACTGCCGGGCATATTGTAGTGGATCACCCACCGCACATTGCTCTTATCTATCCCCATGCCGAAAGCCACGGTGGCGCAGACTACTTCCGTCCGGTCGTTAATAAAATCGTTCTGGGCCTTTTCTCTTTGAGCGGGAGGCAACCCGGCATGATAGGCTATTGCTCGTATCTGGTAACTGTTTAGCGTTTCGGCTACAGCCTCCGTATCAGCCCTTTTCATACAATAGATAATGCCGCTTTGCCCTTTGTGCAAATGGATAAACCGTACGATGGCGGCTATTTTCTCTTTCTTAGCAAATCCACGGTAGACCGTAAGCGAGAGGTTCGGCCGGTCGAATGAGGAGATAAATACCTGCGGGCTGTGCAATTTAAGCTGTTCAACAATATCCGAGCGGGTAATCTTATCAGCCGTAGCCGTAAGCGCCACAACCGGCACATCCGGGAAACGCTCTTTCAGCACAGACAACTGTGTATACTCCGGGCGAAAATCGTGCCCCCAATGCGAGATACAATGCGCTTCGTCTATGGCAATCAGAGATATTTCCAAACGGGGAAGCAGCCAGTCTATTTCACTTATCAGGCCTTCCGGCGAAATATAAAGCAATTTGATTTTACCCTGTATCGCATGCTGCTTGATGCGTTGCTTCTCTGCCTCGGGCATCATGCTGTTCAGAGCGGCAGCCGGTATACCATTGGCCATCAATCCTTCCACCTGGTCTTTCATCAGGGCGATCAGAGGCGAAATAACAATCGCCGTCCCCGGCAGATAAATAGCAGGCAGTTGAAAACAAACTGATTTCCCTCCCCCCGTAGGCATCAACACCAATGAATCTTTCTTCTGTATGATCCGCTGAACGATCTCGGCCTGCAACGGCCTGAAGGAGTCAAATCCGAAAAACTTTTTAAGCAAAAGCGCTAATTCTTTCATATATAAGATTACTATTTCTATCTTTTGAGCAGACAAACGTAGAAAAAAGTTTTCTATTCTCTATTCTAAATTGTTACGATGAGCGATTTTTCATCATGATATTCTATATGGCACTCATCAGCGCCAACTAAGTAATCTTCTTTGAAAACCTCTTTTCCATCCAGATAACCGTATGCTGTAATAGGTACGGACAGTCCCCTTAATTCACCTTGCAACCCATCGTCTACTATCGGATAGGAGCCAAACTTCTGATTCATTTCAAAATCAAAAATTTGGGTGATCTCTCTTTCGCCCCATACTACTTTGAAGCTGTCTAATGCAACAGAAGAACCGTCGGCATACTGTACCTTTATATCAATGGAACGATATTCCATTGTACACAATACTTCTTCCTTCCCATCCGTCTTTTTACATGAAGAACAGATGCTTACAATTAATAAGAAAAAAACAATCTTTTTCATACTGTTATTATTTCAGATCTGGTGAATTAATTTACTAAAGAGTACCGTCATCTTCCCGGCGGCTTCATTGGCGGCTTTGATCACGTCTTCTCCGTCGTTTACAAAGTCGTCGGCGAAATGGTAGCCTTCATTTGTGATAACCGACATCCCGAAGATGCGCAGCCCGGCATGCCGGGCTACAATCACTTCGGAGACAGTACTCATTCCTACGGCGTCTCCCCCGGCTCTCCCAAAGAAAGCATATTCGGCCGGAGTTTCATACGAGGGCCCGGTAAGCCCTACGTATACTCCTTTTTTAAGGGAAATTTGTTCTTCTGAGGCTATTTCTTCCATCAAACGGATAAACTCGCGGTCGTATGTACGCGTCATATCGGGGAAACGAACGCCGAATTGTTCATTATTTCTCCCGATCAAAGGATTAGGAGCCATATTGATATGGTCGCAGATAATCATCAGGTCTCCTACCTTGAACGTATTATTTATCCCTCCGGCAGCATTGGAAACCAACAGGTTCTTAATGCCAAGCAGCTTCATTACGCGAACAGGAAAGGTTACTTGCTGCATCGTATATCCTTCGTAATAATGAAAGCGCCCTTGCATGGCCAATACGAACGTACTACCCAGCTTGCCACAAATGAAATTACCCTTATGCCCCGTTGCCGTAGCATCTGCAAAGTGAGGGATTTCTTTGTAAGGTATCACGGTAGCCTCTTCTATTTTGTCGGCCAACGAACCCAAACCGCTACCTAAGATAATAGCTGTTTCGGGATTTCCCCTGATACGGCTTTTCAGATGATCAGCCGCTTCATGATACTGTCTGTTCATCTTGCCTTATTCAGGGTTTCTTCCCGGAATGGGTACCTGCCCTTCATGGTAATCTGGCAATGCGCCCATTTCATAGTGTTCGGGGCCGTACTTTACATTGGAAGCCATGATCTCTTCCCAGGTTATGCCCTTTCCGGTATAGGCCGCCTCCCTTCCCAGTATGGCGACTTGCGTAGAGTAGGCCAGATCTTCTGCCTGGTTAATTTTTTTATTCAGGCGGATCGATTCTACCAGATGGATATGCTCCTGTTGATAAGGGTTTTTGACCGGTTTGCCGGCGTAATCATATTGCCATAGGATATTTCCGTTATAGTCTACGATTTTCATTTCTCCCCTGTCGTTCAGTTGGGCTATCCCTTTAGCGCCCAGTACCTGTTCGGATACATTTCCTTCGCAACCGTCGATCTGACGGGCTGTTGCCAACATTCGTTTGTCGTTGGCATAATAATAATCCACACTGAAGAAGTCGAATATATCCCCGGTCAAACGACGGGCGCGTCCTCCAAAGCCAGCCGCCCTGGCAGGACGTTCTCCCATGAACCAGGTGACTATATCTATATTGTGGATTGCCTGGTCGAGGATATGATCGCCGCTTAGCCATTTTATATTAAACCAGTTGCGGATACAATATTCCATATCGCTCCATTCGGGGCGTTTGAATTTATTCCACCAGGCCCCCTGATCCCAATGAGCCGAAGCGCCAACCAATTCGCCAATGATGCCATTGCGTACCTGAACGAATGCTTCCCAATAATCCCGGCGATGCCGGCGTTGGTTGCCGGTGATTACCGTCAGTCCCTTACCCGTTGCCACTTTGGATGCAGCAATAACGGTGCGGATGCCGGTAGGATCTACCGCGCAGGGTTTTTCCATAAAGATATGTTTTCCTGCTTCTACAGCCGCTTTGAAATGTTCCGGGCGGAAGTGAGTGGGCGTACATAGCAAAACCACTTCGACGTCTGGCATGGCCAGTACCTTTTTATAGGCATCAAAACCGAAGAAACAGTTCGTATCAGGCACATTGTTGTTGAACTTTTCGGAAAGCACATTCCGGCAGGTAGCCATACGGTCGGGGAATATATCGCCCAAGGCTATGATGGATACGTTCGGGCCTGCTTCCAGAAACTGTGTGGCCGCTCCCGTTCCCCGGTCGCCGCAACCGATAAGCGCCGCTTTCAGTGGCTTGCCGTCCGGCGCTATATCAACAAATGAATACATCCCAAGTTCTTCCGGCGAATAACTGCGGGACGAGCCTTTAGATTGCCCGTCCACGGAACAGGACGGTAATACGGTAGTGGTTAATCCCAAAGGAATCCCGGCTCCAATTAATGCAGAGCCGGCTAAGAAATCTCGTCTTTTCATGCGATCGTAATTTATAAATTAATATGGTTTATATGGTTTATTTGTTTTTGACTTTTTTTTCATAGTTTGAACGCAACAGTACCGTTAGAAAACCAAACAACAGGCCGATGAAACAGTAGACCATAATGGTAAGGGAGGCATTTGTGAATGTAGCGCCATCCACATAGTTCATAAAAGCAAAAAAAGCGCCTGCTCCGATAAATAGTGCAGGAATGCAAGAGGTCCACTCATTGCGTTCGAGGAATATCGCCGCACAAGCCACGACGCCAACAGCCAACGGAACAGCAAAGAAACCTATACACGGCGTCATAGCCCCGCCTGCCAGCATAATCAGGATGGACGCGATAATGCCCAAACCGTATGAGATAAATGCTTTTACTCCTCCTTTCAGTGTACACCCTGAAAAGAAATAAACCGCCCATGACTGGAAACAAATCCAACTGAAACCCTTATTTACTGCCGGTTGCATAGAAGGGGCTAATAACTGATCCAGTAACTGAATACCGAATGCCAAAACACCAATAATAATTGGTATGACTGCAAATTGTTTTAATGACATAATTTTACTATATTAGAGTTAATGTGAATAAAATTTCGTATACTCATCGGACAAAGATACACGCATACGTGATATTTAGCAAATTTAATTAATACGAACTCTGTTATTGATCAAATTATAGGCTATTGCTGCCGTACGCTCCAGTATTTCGTCTTCTCCGGGCGCCTGTTTGTTTCGCATCAGTATGTTGCCGTCGCAAATAACGGTATCTACGCAACTGCCGTTTGCGGCATATACTAAATTAGATACAAAATTAAAATTGGGCGTAAAGGCGGGAAGGTTTAAATCAATCAGACACAAATCGGCCAGATAGCCTTCTTCTATTCGCCCGGCTTTTATGCCCAGCATAGCTGCGCCTTGTACGGTAGCGGCATAAAGCATCTCATCAGCCGTCAGCACGACCGGGTCTTTTCTCCAGCCTTTACCTAATAAGGAAGCCAGCTTCATAGCTTCTACCATATCCAGGTTATTGGATGACGAGCACCCATCTGTTCCTATACCAACCGGAATACCTGCTTTTCGCATTTCTACAAATTTGAACCCGACGCCCGAACCCAGCTTCATATTAGACGCCGGATTATGAACAACCTGCACCCCGGTATCGGCCAGCATTTGTATTTCTTCATCATCAATGTATATTCCGTGAGCAATCATCAGGCGGGAAGACAGCATACCTAATTGATTCAAATAACGTACAGGCGTACATCCGAACTGCTTAACAGCATTATACACTTCCGCCTCTGTCTCCGCCAGGTGAATATGAACAGGGACATTGTTTTCTTCCGAAAACCGGTCAAGCCATTGAAGCAGTTCGCCCGAAACCGTATAAATAGCATGAGGCCCTAAAGCAAATTGTATCCGCCGGTTATAGTTACTCATTCCGGCAAAAAGCTTACTTACATGCGCTTTTGCCTTCTCACGCTGCTCCGGTTGGAAAAAGTCAAAACATACGCTCGAAAGCATGGCACGAACGCCCATTTCCTCTACTGCCTTTGCTATAGAAGAAAACTTACTATACATATCGAAAAAAGCGGTCGTTCCACTCTTGATCATCTCCAGACAGGCAAGTTTAGCTCCCCAATACACATCTTCGTATGTTAGCTTGGCTTCGCTTGGCCATATTTTTTGTTCCAACCAGTCCATAAGGGGCATATCATCGCCATAACCGCGGAAAAGCGTCATGGCCGAATGGGTGTGCATATTGATCAGTCCCGGGATGACAGCTTTTTTATAACCGTTAATAACCACGTCTGCTTCCTCCGGTAAATTACCGGCAATGCGTTTAATTAGATTGCCTTCAATTAATAGATCTGTCGGCTCTCCGTTTAGTTCAACATCCTTTATTATGATCGTCTTCATTCAAACCTTGCTTTCATGTTCTTTATTTTCTCATCCTGGATTCGTTGTAGTAAATCCGGCAATTTATTTCGTTTGATGGCGGCATACGAACAGCTTTCCTTTACCTCTACGACGCCCAGTTCGTCTTTTCCCAATCCTCCTTTTTGAAACAAAAAGCCTACGACGTCTTTCTTGCTTAGTTTATCCCGCTTTCCCCGGTTGATCGTTAGCGTTACCCACTCCGAATGTACCGGCTGTCTGGCTGTTTCGGGCAGGAAGAATTCATCCGGTTCCCGTTCAATATATTCAGGGATCGTTTCTATTTCATTTACGATAAGGAAGACATCTCCTTCGGCATGCATACGGGCTGTACGTCCGTTGCGGTGGATATACGCTTCTTCGTTCAATGGCAAATGATAATGGATAACATGTTTCACTTCCGGAATATCCAAACCTCTTGATGCAAGGTCGGTAGAGATAAACACCGTAGCGCTTCCATTGCGGAAATGAGATAAGGCCCTTTCCCGTTCGGGTTGCTCCATACCGCCATGGAAATAGTCATTATCCACATTCATATCCGTCAGATAATGACTCACCCGCTCTACGGCTTCACGAAGGTTACAGAATATCAGGGCCGATTCGCCCCTAAGCTCTCCCAACAGACCATAAAGCGTTTCCAATTTATCTTTGATGGGAGACTTTACGATATGGATAGTCAATCCCTTAGATTGTTTCACTTCCGACAAGAAAGAAAGACGCACCGGATGGGCTATCCCGATAAAAGGAGGTATCTCCACCGCTTCCGTTGCAGAGGTAAGCACCCGCCGGCGAACACCCGGCAAGCGGGCAAGGATTTCCTTCATTTCCGGCAAGAAACCCAATTCCAATGATTTATCAAACTCATCTAATATCAGCGTGCTAACCGAATCCAGGTCTATGTTTCCCCGTTCCAGATGGTCAACAATACGTCCGGGCGTACCGATTAATACAGTAGGAGGATGTTCCAGACTTTTCTTTTCCGTCCGTACCGGATGCCCTCCATACACACAATTAACCTTATACCCGGATCCCATAGAACGAAAAACAGTCTCTATCTGCAAAGCCAACTCACGGGAAGGAGCCACAATCAACGCCTGTATCGCCTCTGCTCTCGAACTTTGTGGAGGCAAAGCAGCAAGCAACGGCAACAAAAAAGCCAACGTCTTCCCCGACCCCGTCGGACTCAACAATACCATATCCTCCGTAACCCCGGCATCCAACACCGCCTGCTGCATCTCATTCAATGCCCCAATCCCCACATTGGCCAACGCCTTAGCTATTCGTTCGTTCATTTGAATCATAGTTTATTCCAAACGATTAAGTGCCCGAAATCTTTATTTAACATCCGATTGTCTTTTATTATATGATATTTAAAGCCCAGAAATTCGCTTTCTTCTCTCAATTCTTCATCGATGGCTTCTCTGTAAGTAAGATTACCTGAAGTATACTCATCCACTATTTTAAGAAACAGGTTGATCTTCCTTAGAAACTCTTCATAAAAACGTTTTTCTTTAAAATTGCGCCCGATATCTTCTTTACCATTGAATAATTGCAATAGCAGCCCTATTGTCTTACTTATTTCCAAACTATCATCGGTAGAGGAAAATAATACTTTTTTAGCATCGAAATTGTTTTGATGTATGATTATTTCTTCGATATTATGCTTGGAAGGGTTTAAGATATTGTCATTATCCGATTTCCTTCCGTTACAATAGCTGCATGCTATGAATAAATTAGCCCATTCCTGTTTTAGCTTAGGATAATGATGCTGTGATTGTAAATGATCTACCTGATAATCGGTAACTACACGTTGCTCACAAATATAACATTTATCGTTTTGATCTTTCAATAGTTGCTTACACACATCCTGATGATTATAACTTGCTTGTAAAGCAGAAGGCTCTGATATTGATTTTTTAACCCGGATCATAGCCTGCTTCCTTTATTATTATATCTTAATTTCAACTGATAGTAAGCCGCCTTTATGGATGGAGCTACCGCTTCGGGTATTTTATCGAAATCGTCTATTAATGCTTTGAGTTCCATCTCATCGGATGCTGTCGGTTCTTCTTTATCAATCAATTCATTTAATCTATTTAAGCGAAGCTGGATATCACTCGAATCTGTTTTCACTCCAAAGTAACCTTCCGCCAGTGATTCATACGAATAGTCTGTCAGGTTTTCTATCGGCTCCCTTCGTTCCAAATCAAAGGCCACAATATTAGGTAATGAGTTTAATACAAAAGGAGAATGAGTTGTAACGATAAATTGTATATTCGGGAATATCCGGGTAAGTATCGGCAGTATTAG
>JAISCM010000066.1 GCA_031265595.1 Tannerellaceae bacterium | reverse complement strand
ATACGGTTGACGGTAGCTTCCTCTTGCAACAGGTCGTCGCGGCGGGTGCTTGAGGCAACAATATCAACAGCCGGATAGATCCGTTTGTTAGACAGCTTTCTATCCAATTGCAATTCCATATTACCGGTACCTTTAAATTCCTCGAAGATAACGTCGTCCATCTTAGAGCCGGTCTCCGTAAGAGCCGTTGCCAATATGGTAAGGCTTCCTCCGTTTTCAATATTACGGGCAGCGCCGAAGAAACGTTTGGGTTTTTGTAGTGCATTCGCATCCACACCGCCCGACAATACTTTCCCAGATGCCGGCTGAACGGTATTATACGCACGGGCCAGGCGGGTAATAGAGTCTAACAAGATCACCACATCGTGCCCACATTCTACCATCCGCTTCGCCTTATTCAATACAATTTCGGCTATTTTAACATGACGCTCGGCTGGTTCATCGAACGTAGACGCTATCACTTCTGCATCTACGCTGCGAGCCATATCGGTCACTTCTTCGGGGCGTTCGTCTATCAATAAGACGATCATATATACTTCCGGATGATTGACGGCAATCGCATTGGCAATATCTTTCAATAACATCGTCTTACCCGTTTTGGGCTGGGCTACGATCAATCCGCGTTGTCCCTTACCGATAGGAGAGAAGAGGTCTACCACCCTTACGGAAATCCCGTCATGCACCTTCGGCGTCCGGCGGGCTGTCAGCATAAACTTCTCGTCGGGGAAAAGCGGCGTCAGGTGATCAAAAGGGACCCTGTCGCGTACTTCTTCCGGCGAACGGCCATTGATCTTGTCTACTTTTACTAACGGGAAGTATTTTTCTCCTTCTTTAGGCGGACGGATCGGGCCTTCTACAACGTCGCCGGTACGTAATCCGAATAGTTTGATCTGCGACTGCGATACATAAATATCGTCAGGAGAAGTGAGGTAGTTATAGTCAGACGAGCGAAGGAAACCATACCCATCCTGCATAATCTCAAGCACGCCTACTCCGATCAGTATACCATCAAATTCATACTGTTTCTCTTGTGGCGTGGAGGGCGTAGCATTATTCATTGCCTGCTGATGCTGATTTATCTGCTTTACGTTCTTATTCTCCGGTTCCTTCTGCTCTTTCTGTTGCGTTTTTTTAGCTTCAGGCTTTGGGGAAGCGGGGTTTAACGGGAAAAGCTGGTCGAGCAACGAATTGGCGCTCGGATGCTTAAAGACGATCCGCTTTTTTTCATCCGTCACCGGAGCGGCAGGCTCAGCCACTTCTTCCGTTTTGCTATCCGGGATCACTTCCGGTGTTTCGGGATATGCATCTTCCTCATCATATTCGGCCACTACGGGAGGCAATAACGGTTTATCCACCTTTTTCACCTTGGGTTCTTCCGGTTGTGCAACGATCGTTTCAGGAGATTCTTTTTGCGGAGGCAGCGGAGGCTGCGCGGGTTGAGAAGGCGTTTTTGATACAACCACCTCTTCATTCTGAGAGGGAGGCAGCATAGCTGCCGCTACTTTTTCGTTTTTGTTGATACGGGTACGTTTCTTACGTTCAGATTGTTCCTGTTTACTTTCGGCAGGAGCGGCCTCTTGTTTCACTTCTGCCGGCTCTTCCTTTGGAACTTCCGCCGGTTTGGCCGTCGTTTTTTTAACTGCTTTCGTGGCCAGGGCCCCATCCGTTGCTTCTTTCGTTGTAGCTTTAGGAGCAGTCGCTTTAGGCGTTTTTTTCGCTTTCGGCTGAGTTTCGGCTTTTTTCTTCGCTTCTTTCTCCTGCGCTTTTTTCGCTTCCTTTT
This sequence comes from Tannerellaceae bacterium, assembly GCA_031265595.1. The sequence goes on along the minus strand of JAISCM010000066.1, from coordinate 6,678 downwards.
CCTTTGCTTTCTCTACCTGAATACCTGCTATGGAAATAGCCTGCTCATCAAGTATTCTATAAACAAGTTCTTCTTTCTTGAAAGACGTAACTTTTTTTATCCCTAACTCGCCCGCTATATCCTGTAATTCGGGCAGCAGTTTTTCATTTAGCTCTAAAATATTATATTTTTGCATATTAAGAAAATGTGTAAATCTTTTTAATGATCTATTGGTATAGCTACCATAGGTATACAATACGGCTGATATATCTTAAACTTATTGATTAAATAATTGCTTTATGTAAAAAATAACCGGATTGTTTAACTAACCTGAATAATTAGTAACATATCTGCGGAGTAATACGTTGCAAAGGTATAATATTTTTGAAAACATCGTTATCTTTTTCCGAAAAAATTCACGGTAAGTACATAAGTTGTTGTTTTATCCACCCGGAAACGGTTGTCTGCCCGTTCGCCAATGATCCACAGGATGTGTTCTCCGCTGCAAAGGAGCCAGGTTTGTTCCTTATCCGGCAGGCTGTACTTATGGTCGGAGAAGTAGTCGCTCAGCTTTTTACGGCCGGTCATTCCAAAGGGGACAAACCAGTCGCCCGGTTGCCAGCTACGTATCGTAAGCGGGAAATGTAGCTTATCGTAGTCGAAATAAGCGATGTTTTTATCTTTCCGTATCTGAAACGCATTGTCTGAAACGCTTTTCTCCCAAGATAGCTTTATGGGAGCCAGGCATTCTTTTTGTTCTTCTCTCAGTAGTATACCGGCGCCGGGCGTTGCCTCTTCAAGGGGCGTAATTAAAAGGTACTCCCTGTCCTTTATCAACCTGTGAGTAGGAGAAAAGAAGAGTTTGCCCGGTTCTTTAGCTAACGATAAAAAAATACGTTCGGCCACCTGGCGGGTAAAATGGAAGGGAGTAAGCAATTCGTACAAGATGGTTTCGGGCGCAGGATAAGCAAGCAATCCTGCAATGGAAAGCCGGTTGCCGTCCAGCGCCTCGGTTCGCGCCTTTTCTATGACCGACCGGTAAATAACTTCTACGGAAGAAAGATGCGCACTTGTACGCGCAATGGCCTCTTTTGCGGAAGGATTGATCTCTTCGAGCAAAGGAATTACGCTAAGCCGGATAAAATTACGTACATATTCATCCGAAAGGTTGGTACTGTCGGTCACAAAGGATAACTGTTGTTCTGCCAGCCAGCATAGAATATCCTCTTTCCCGACAGCCAACAAAGGGCGGACGACAAAACCATTCTTAGGGCGGATCCCCCTGACGCCCTTAATGCCTGTTCCCCGTACCAGGTTGATCAGCAATGTTTCCACATTATCATCCCTGTGGTGGGCTACGGCAATGGCTTGCGCATCGAAGCGGATACGCATTGCTTCAAAGTAGCTATAGCGCAATTCACGGGCGGCCATTTCTATGGAGATATGTTTCTCATGGGCATATTGGTTGGTATCGAAGTCTACCTTATAAAAAGGAACGCCTGTCGTTGTAGCAAACGTTCCGGCAAATGCTTCATCCCTGTCTGACTCGCCGCCCCGCAAATGAAAATTGCAATGAACGGCAATACAAGCATATCCCAACCGCGCCAGCACAGCCAATAAAGCAACCGAATCGGCCCCCCCGCTTAATCCCACCAATACCGGCTTATCTCCCGAAAGCAGACGATGCTTATTAATATATGTACGTACCATATCAATCATAAAGCAAAAGTACGATAAAAAGAATACAACCGATTCATGAAGGGTTCACAATTAAATTAACACAACATTGTATCATCTTCGCAAAAAAATGACCATATTTACATCGGCACATGAAGGAAAACGAATGGAACAGGCAAAAACACAAAATAACAACAGCGGCTTTGGCGTAGCCCCGGTTTACTTTACGGCGATATCTACCATATTAGGAGCCGTTTTGTTTCTGCGGTTTGGCTATGCAGTAGGTACGTTAGGCGTTTGGGGAACGATCGGGATTATTCTGCTGGGACACTTAATTACCATACCTACCGCATTGGCTATATCCGAAATCGCTACGAATACCCGCGTGGAAGGAGGGGGCGAGTACTTTATTATCTCCCGCTCATTTGGTTTGAAAATCGGTTCTACCATCGGCATTACGCTCTATTTTTCCCAGGTGATCAGTGTAGCCTTTTATACGATTGCTTTCACAGAAGCTTTTGCACCCTTCTTCGACTGGTTTGCCAATCAATATGGCTTCGAGCTTCCCCGGCAGGCCGTGAGCGTACCGGCCCTGCTTATATTGGGCTTGCTTATTTTAGGTAAAGGGGCCGATTCGGGGATCAAGATGCTTTATGCAGTCAACATTATTCTGTTTCTGGCTTTACTGCTCTTCTTTGCAGGCCATCCGATAGAGCCGGCGGTGGAAGACGATATAACAAGAATACCCGGTAATAATTTCGGTTTTTTCAATCAGGAAAACTTCTTTATCTTGTTCGCTATCTGCTTCCCGGCATTTACCGGAATGACCGCCGGGGTAGGGCTGAGCGGCGACTTAAAGAATCCCGGAAAATCCATCCCGTTAGGAACGATGGGAGGGACGGTAACGGGGTTATTGGTCTATATATTGGTTGTATGGAAACTATCGGTCTCTGCTTCACAAGCCGATCTGCTCGAAGACCAATTGATCATGTCGCGGATTGCCGTTTATGGGGTTATCGTGATACCTTTAGGCCTTGCCGCCTGTACGTCTTCGTCGGCATTAGGTTCTATCCTTGTCGCCCCGCGTACCTTACAGGCTTTAGCAAACGACGGAAGCTTCCCCTTTACCCGTATAAATAAATTCCTGGCCAAAGGAAAAGGGAAGAGCAACGAACCGTATAATGCCACGCTCGCCTCTTTCGTTATAGCCCTCCTCTTTGTCTTATCAGGCAGTATAGATACGGTAGCCGGTATTATCTCTATGTTCTTCCTGATTACCTACGGTTCGTTGTGCCTGATCTCATTTCTTAATCATTTCGGTTCGCCGCCGTCTTATCGCCCGCGCTTTAAGTCAAAGTGGTATTTCTCTTTAGGCGGGTTTATCCTTTCGGTGTGGGTGATGTTTATGATCAATCCGCTTTATACGGTATTGTCTTATGCCGTTCTGGCAATTATCTATTTACTTATAGAGCATTATAATAAAGACGAGAAAGGACTTGTAGATATCTTCGAGGGTTCTCTTTTCCAACTGAACAGGCGGCTACGGGTATTTATGCAGAAACATCAGTCGGCGCTTGAGAACGAAGAGTGGCGCCCCTCCGCTATCTGTATCTCCCCCAATTCGTTTGAAAGAGACAAAGTGCTCGAACTGATGAAATGGATCAGCCATCAGCATGGCTTCGGCACCTATTTTCATTTTATTGAAGGATATTACAGCAAACAAACCTACCGGAAGTCGCGCGACGTATTGCGCCAGTTAGTTGAAGGCCAGAAAGAACACGGAGGAGCGCTCTATATTGATACCATGATATCGCCATCGTATACTTCCGCCATAGCGCAGGTAATACAAACGCCTTCTATTTCGGGCATGGAGAACAATATGGTTGTCTTTGAGTTTGATAAAAACCACCCGGATGAACTGGAAAGGATATTGGATAACATCAACCTGGCCCGGGCCGGTAATTTCGATACCTGCATCTTTGCCGGATCAACCTATCCCATCCGCAATAAAAACGGTATCCATGTATGGATAAGAGAGACGGACGAAAAGAATACAAACCTTATGATCCTCTTAGGCTATATCATTATAGCACACCCCGACTGGCGCAAGAGCCGGATAAAAATATTTATAACCAGCACAAGAGGGCAAAAAGAAATTGTGAAGGAAGATTTGCAGGAACGGATCGCCGAAGGACGGTTGCCTATTACATTGGCTAATATCGAAATCGTAATGCTTTCGGAAGGACAGACGGTAAGCAACGCCGTTGTGGCACATTCAAAGTATGCAGGGCTAACCCTTATCGGCTTCCGTGAAGAGATCATCAAACATGATGCGATGGACTTCTTTACCGACTTCAATGAAATAGGCGACATTTTGTTTATAAATGCCGCCCAAACCAAAATAATTAACTAAATTTAATATTGCTATGAAACAACTTATTCGTCTACGCCTGCCAATTCCGGGTCGATCATAATACGGCCACAGTATTCGCATACGATAATCTTTTTGCGGAGTTTAATATCCATTTGTTTCTGAGGTGGGATCTTATTGAAGCAACCACCGCAGGCGTCGCGCTGGATATAAACAACGGCCAACCCGTTACGCGCCCCCTTACGTATACGTTTGAAAGCGGTAAGCAAACGGGGTTCGATGTTCGATTCAAGCTTTTTTGCTTTCTCACGGAGCTTTTCTTCCTCCTGTTTCGTTTCGGATACGATTTCTTCCAGTTCGTTACGTTTCTGGGTCAGGTCGGCTTTTCGTCCTTCCAGGGTATCGTTCAGGCCGGAGATCTCGGCTTTCTTCGTTGCTATCAGTTCGGTAAACTCACGGATCTTCTTTTCGGAGAACTCTATTTCCAGTCCCTGAAATTCAATTTCTTTAGACAGATTATCAAATTCGCGGTTGTTGCGCACGTTGTCTAACTGACCTCTGTATTTCTCAATCAATCCTGTAGAGTCTACGATTTTGTTTTTTTGTTCTGCAACGGACGATTCAAAATCTTTTATTTCGGATTGATAGTTGTGGAGGCGTGTTTCCAAACCTGCAATCTCGTCTTCGAGATCCTGAACTTCTAATGGGAGCTCGCCGCGGAGTGTTTTGATCTTATCTATCTCAGTCACCAAAGTCTGAAGTTCATACAGCGCCGACAGCTTTTCTTCCACTGTATATTCTTTTTCAGCCGATGTTTTCTTTGCCATTCTATAAATATTTTACCGGGTTCAAATTATTGTTTGAAAAATGCAGTGCAAAGGTAGGGAATTTTTTCGATACTATCGTATAAAATATATCTTTTGTACATACTTCGGACTCATAATGGCCGATCACTGCCAACAGGATCTTATCTTCCACGTCGTAAAAGTCATTGTACCTGGCTTCGCCTGTAATGAATACGTCGGCGCCGAAGGCGATCGCTTCTGGTAGCAGGAAAGCGCCGCTTCCGCCGCAGATAGCTACGTCGCGGATGGGCTTGCCGGTAAAAGCCGAATGTTTTACGCAGGCTACATTAAATAGATCTTTTATCCGCAGGAGGAAGTCGTACCCGTCTTCGCTTTCCGGCAGTTCGCCCACAATCCCCGAACCGGCCATATTCCACACATTGTCTAAAGGATAGAAGTCAAAGGCAGGCTCTTCGTATGGATGGACAGACAGCAGGGTGCGGGTGATGGCGCTTTTGCGATAGGCGGGGATGATCGTTTCGATGCGCTCTTCCCGTTCGGTATGCAATTCGCCGGCTTTACCAACAAACGGTTTGCATTTCTCGCCGGCGCGGAAAGTACCTTCCCCTTTCAGGTTGAAACTGCACGAATCGTACTGGCCGATATGCCCGGCGCCGGCGTTGAACAATACGTTCCTTACCGTCTCGGCGTAGGCTTCCGGCACGAAAGTAACCATTTTCAGCAACGCATTCTTCTGCGGGCTGAGGATACGGATGTTCTGCAAGCCGGTCAATTCGGCGATACGGAAGTTTACGCCGCCCGCTACATTATCTAAGTTTGTATGTGCAGCATAAATAACAAGGTCGTGCTTGCAGGCTTTCATAAGGCAACGCTCTACATAGTTACGCCCTGTCAGCGACTTGAAAGGTTTGAACGCCAACGGATGGTGGGATATGATCAGGTTATAATCCATCTGTATAGCTTCGTCGATGACCGCTTCGGTTACATCGAGGCATAGCAGAGCGCCTGTGGCAAGCTGGTTAACATCGCCTGCCTGAACGCCTGCATTGTCAAACCCTTCCTGAAGCGGAAGCGGTGCATACGTCTCTATTTCTCTGATTATATCTTTAATCTTCAGCATGACGGCGGCGTGTGGCAGATGGCAATTTGAAGCTCGTCCAACTGCGCCTGTGCGATTGCCGAAGGAGCATCGAGCATGACGTCTCGCCCGGAATTGTTTTTCGGGAAAGCAATACAGTCGCGGATCGAGTCGAGGCCGGCAAAGAGGGATACCCAGCGGTCGAGGCCATAGGCGATTCCTCCGTGAGGGGGAGCGCCGTATTTGAAGGCATTCATCAGGAATCCGAACTGCGCTTCGGCCTGTTCGGCGGTAAAACCTAACAGCCTGAACATTTTCTGCTGAAGTTCATTGTCGTGGATACGGATAGAGCCTCCGCCCACTTCCACGCCGTTGATCACCATATCGTAGGCATTGGCGCGAACGTCTCCCGGATTACTGTCTAACAGGTGAATATCTTCCGGCTTGGGAGAGGTGAACGGGTGGTGCATCGCATAGTAACGCCCGTCTTCCTCGCTCCATTCGAGCAAGGGGAAGTCTACCACCCAGAGGCATACGAATGTGTTCTTATCCCGAAGCCCCAACTGGCTACCCATCTCCAGGCGTAACTCACAGAGTTGTTTGCGCGTTTTCATTACGTCGTCGCCCGATAGGATCAGTATCAGGTCGCCCGGTTCGGCTCCAAAGGCTTTCTTCATTTCCTGCAACACTTCCTGCGTATAGAATTTGTCTACGCTTGATTTTATTCCGTCTTCTTCCACCCGGGCGTACACCAGTCCTTTGGCGCC
>JAISCM010000061.1 GCA_031265595.1 Tannerellaceae bacterium | reverse complement strand
TAATCAGCCTCCGGTTTACTCATACGCCCTAAAAACTGACGGGCGTATGCCGACAGGCTTTCCACATACCTGCGCTGCCCTTCGGCATACAGCGTATCAAAAGCCAGCGACGACTTGCCACTCCCCGACAATCCGGTGATAACAACAAGCGTATCACGGGGAATTGCCACATCTATGTTCTTGAGATTGTTGACGCGTGCGCCCTTAATCAAAATATTCTGTTCATTAGTCATACAATAACTTCCCACCTTTCAATAAAAACGCGTAAAGATACGGAAATTAACCGAACGATGAAAAGCCATCCTTTACTCGTATATTCAATTTTTTTTGCCATCTTTGTAACCATTGTAACTGTTACGGATATAACAAGATTGAGGGTATGAAGTTTTATAATAGAGTAAGCGAGTTGGCAGAGCTGAAACGGATACAAAACTTATCGTTCAGCGACCATTCCCGTCTGACTGTAGTAACAGGAAGAAGGAGGATCGGTAAAACAAGCCTTATCATGAAGTCGGTAGAAGATTTACCTACTGTCTATCTATTTGTCAGTCGTAAAAGCGAGGCAACGCTTTGTTCCGAGTTTATTCCTATTATCAGTCAATCGCTTGATGCGTTTGTTCCTGCGGAAATACGAACCTTTCGGTCGCTATTCCAATATCTGATGGAACTGGCTTTGCAAAAACCGTTCAATCTGGTTATTGATGAATTTCAGGAGTTCTGCACCATCAACGAATCGGTATATAGTGACATGCAGAATATATGGGATACCTACCGCAAAAGATCTAAGATGAACTTGATTGTGTCGGGCTCTGTTTATTCGTTGATGCAGAAAATATTTCAAAACAACAAAGAGCCGCTGTTTGGCAGAGCGGACAATATCATCAAATTATCTGCTTTTGATTTGAGCACGCTGAAAGAGATTATATGTGACTACAATCCTGATTATACCAATGATGACTTGCTTGCGCTCTATACGTTTACAGGAGGAGTTCCCAAGTATGTAGAGTTGTTCTGTGATAACATCACATTGAGTATAGATGAAATGATTTCGTTTATGGTTCGGACAAACTCTTCATTTACCGATGAAGGGAAAAACCTGTTGATAGAAGAGTTTGGAAAAAACTATGCTACTTACTTTTCTATCCTAAGCGCTATATCAGGAGGTATTAACACGCAGCCGGAAATAGAAGCCGCATTGGGAGATAAAAGCATCGGTGGACAAATTAAGCGATTGATTGAAGATTATAACATCATCGTTCGCCAACGTCCGATATTAGCAAAAGATGGTAGTCAGGCTGTCCGGTATGAGATACAAGATAATTTTATTCGATTTTGGTTTAATTATTTCGACCGCCATCGTTCTCTGATAGAAATAAAGAACTTTATCGGTCTGCAAGCTATCATCAAATCTGATTACCCTACTTATTCAGGTAGTATGCTGGAAAGGTACTTCAAACAGCAATTTGCCGAAAGCTTCCAATACCGGGCCATTGGCTCATGGTGGGAGTCTAAAGGCAATCAGTATGAAATTGATATTGTAGCGCTGAAATTGGAGAAGAATCGAGCAGTAGCAGTAGAAGTAAAACGACACAAGAAAAACTTCAAACCTGAGCTATTGACTACTAAGGTGGAGCATCTTAAAAATAAGTTGCTACCTAAGTATCAGATTGAGACTATTTGTTTGTCGTTAGAAGATATGTAAGTATCTTTGCAAAACAATCTTGTATCAGACGATGGATGTAGTATTGATAGTTTTGGCTGTTGGTTGTTTTTTGGTTGGTATTGCCGGGTCGATACTTCCGGCGCTTCCCGGGCCTCCTCTCTCGTATTTGGGGATATGGTTGGTGCATTGGAGCGGGTATTGTGAGTTTACGGGGGCTTTTTTGCTGTGGACAGGTGTTATTATGCTGGTTATTTCGATCGCTGATTACTTTCTTCCTCCTTTGCTGACAAAGAAATCCGGCGGTTCCGGCTATGCTGCTACCGGTTCGATTATAGGGATGATTGCCGGGTTGTTCTTTACGCCTGTTGGTATGTTGGCCGGGTTGTTGCTGGGGGCTTTTGCCGGTGAGTTTCTTTTTGCCAGAAAAGATGCCAAAAGCGCATTGAAGGCAGCATTAGGCGCTTTTGCCGGGTTTATACTCGGGACGGGCGTAAAGCTTCTTTATTGTTTCTTCGCCATGGCTTCCCCTTTCTTCTATGGTGGGTGAATCGCCTTTGAAAGTCATGCTGGGCGATTGTTTAATAGTTTCTTGTATCTATTCCGATACTGTTCTCGTATTCTTTTGTCTGTTTTTGCTTTTTTTGTTTTTGTATTCCTTTCTGGAAGTACCAGTTAATAGTAATGTAGAGCTCGTTGCGCCTTTGGGTCATCGTGTTGGTATAGATTTCATTATACGTATCTGTATAGGCTTCGCGCTTGTATGTCTTTGGCGCTGCGAAATCACGGAAAGACAGGCCTACGTCCAACGAGCGGTTTATTCTGTATCGTGCTGAGACGGCCGAATACGTTTCGGTTTTCTCAAAGCCTGTCAGCGTAGGAGTCCGGAAGGTAGGGATGTAGGTATACATAAAGATGAAATTCTTATACCGGAACTGGCTTCCCATAGAGAAGAAATATTCCCAATATTGTTTATTGAACTGCAACTGATAGTCATCTTTAAATGTAAGGCGACGCCCCCAGGCTTCCATATACAGATACCAATTATTGATGACGTTGAGGGCGGCATTGATCTGGAATTGCAGATTATAATGACGGGCGGCATTCAAATAACTGATATGATAGATCCCGTCGGCGTCTGCCTCCTCTTTTCGTGTAATATTGTTGTTTGTTAGCTGGTATAAAATGGCTAATCGAATGAAAAGGTTTTTTACGTTGGGCCTTGTCAGTTGATACGTCAAACGGTACGACTGCCTGAAGAATGGTTTCAGATTCGGATTCCCGGACGTGATCCGGGAAGAATCCAGATACACCGGCGTAGGATTCAGGAGCGAAAAGTCGGGATACGTATGGCTAAGTCCGTAATTGAACATCACGCTTTGATTGTCTCCCAAAAAGTAACGAAGCATGATCTGGGGCGTAAAACCTTTATACGTATGCGACGTTTCGCCCTGGCCTTTCATGTTCGCTATATCGAATATGTTTTCCGATTGATAAACAAAGCGTTCGCCAATACTTCCCGTAGCATTCAGATACGCATACCCCCGTGTTCGCTGCTGCCTGTCGGTGGTAGAAGTTTGGGATTCATGGTGGAATTGATAGTCTTCCCACTGAAACCTGACGCCCTCTTCCCATTCGATTTTAGCAAACTCCTGCCGGAAGTTTACTTGCATATTGGCGGATTGCTCCTTATTCCGTCTCACCTGATGTATGCCGGATACATCGCCTGTTGCTCTATTGTATTCATGATAATCATACCTGGTTCTACCTTTTGAGGTGGAGTAATCCATATCTACATTCAGCGTCTTTTGAGGGGTAAACGCTGTCTGGAAATAAAGGCTTGTATTGTATCTTGCGTTCGTCTCATCTTCTTTTTCCAGGGCGTCAAACAGATTGATTCCTTGTCCATCAGACGAAGTGCGTGATATATCATAAGGTGTTTCCGTTTTCTTCGGGAAATCGGAATAGTTGGCATTGAGGCTGATAAATGTTTCGGGCGACAGGGTATAATCCCAGTTGACATTCAATTTGGGTATATGATAGGTGGCGTCGTATCGCCCGTTGTTTCTTTTATCGGTATGAACGCCGTTTGCATCGCGCAGCAATGATATGTCGCGGCGTTTGTCGTGATACAAAGATTCGCTGCCAACGAGAGACGTAACCATGTTTTCGGTAACATAGTTGAAGCCTCCCTCTACTCTGGTATACAGGGACGAAGTACTTATCTCATCATTGGTAAACCCATTGTAGCCGGTCGTCGGGTATTTGGTAATGATGTTTATGATCCCATCCACGCCATTCACCGTATATCTTGCTCCGGGCGAATGGCTCACTTCGATTCTTTCGATATTTTCCGGCCGTATCAACTGTACATATTCCTTTGTCCGGCGAATGTTATTCACCAATACCACGCTGTTGCTTGCCCCTCTCAGGCTTACCGTTTTATTAAAATCGTCTACCGCCAGCACAGGCAAACTGCTTAGCGCCAAAAACACATCGGGCGAAGACCTTTTTATCTCCGGAGAAATACGGTAAATATCTCTGTTTAATTTAGCGGTTTGCTGCTTTCCCAGTACGGTGACTTCGCTTAATTCCACCTCGCTTATCTGCATAACGAGGAGGGGGTACGTGCAATCCCTCAGCCGTCAATTGTATGTCCTCTGTATGATCTTTATAGCCTACGTAAGAAACAGTCATCACATACGCCCCCGTATCCATACGGATCGTAAAGCAACCCTTATCGTCGGTATAAACGCCTCCCGCCAGCGAATCATGCTGAAAAAACAATACGTTTGCATACGGCAACACGCTTCCCTCCACCCCCTGCACACAAGCCGATACCGGACTTTGCGCATACGCAGAACATACAATCGAAGAAAGCAGCACAAGGGATATATAAAATAGCTTTTTCATCTCACCGGCTCGTAGAGGTTGTGGTAGCCGGCGTTGCCTTATGCTTCACAAGCATAATCACCGGATTTGATTCTTCGTCCAATTCAGCAGCAATTTCTTTCAATTTGCCTTTCAGTTGTCCTTTCCCGTAAGCTTCGACAAGTTCGTGGGCCTGTAATGATTGGCCGGTTGCGAACTCGTGATCTAAAGGTCGTCTCGACGTCATATCCACTTCTCTTTGGCAGGTATAATCACCATTGTATATTTTAGGTGTGAAGAAAGAATGTTCCAGCTTATCGTACATCAACCCGGAAGATGGAAATCCTCTCCCTGTTGCAAAGTTAAATTCTGCTTTCAGGACGCTCATGAAATAATAACGGCCGGTAAAAATGCCTGGCATAAGAAATACTTCCGGGGGAACCATGGCGTGTATGGAGGGGGTTCTTACAATAAAGGGGATTGCCATAGTAGCATCCGGTGCATAGTGGTACACGGTATCGGATGATGTGTCCATAAGTACCCAACTGCCATGATCTGGAATTAGTTGGTATACAGCAGTCGGTACCACGGCTGTCCAAGCCTCCCCCTCTCTCGCAATCGGTCTTTTGATCTCATTAAAAGGAATTGAAATTTTGCGGGTGATACTTCCATCCTGCCTGGAAAAGATTAAATAATATGGATGCATGATGCCTGAAGGGTTTTCCAGACTATTATCTGGTATATAAGAAATCAAATTCTCCCAGTCGTAATTAAATGTATTTATGTGATAATCCGTATCTCCGGCTTTGAAACTCCTTTTGAAATTTCCGTATAGATCATACACTGCGATTTTACTTCCGGCGTAGGCTATAACAAACATTTCATTGTTTGCCTCATCCAGAACAATCTCAGTAATACCTACATATTCTTCGCCGCCTTGCCCTTTCCGGTTTATCTTTCTCAAGGCTTTACCGGTTTTTCTGTCAAAAACAAATAAATCCCCATCGTTGATCCAGTTTGTTATTAGTATAATTTCCGTACCAATAGCCATTACTTTACCTTGGGTAATAAACTCATCATTTGTTTCCAGCGGGATGTATTCCACATCCATAAAATCCTGTAATATCAGTTCCTTTTCAGGATAATTCTTTGTAATATCAACTATGATGAGCTCATCTGTTGCTTGTTTGTTCCCTCCGCACCCTGCCATCACAAACAGGATCATTACGAAAAGGGTAGTTACTTTTTTCATCTGGCCACAATTATAAGGTTATCAAAAAACCTTCGCAAGTTAGCATTTTTATTTAGAAAAAGGGCATACTACAGTAGCTTTTTAATAGGTACGTTCCACCTTCCACCTTCTGCCGGAAACCCTTTGCCGGAGCGGGAAGTAGGGTGGAACGTGGGCGTTTCACCGATGGGCGTTTCCTTTCACCGGCTTGTAGAGGGGGAAGTTGTGGTAGCCGGTGTTGCCTTATGCTTAGCCAGCATAATCACCGCATTGGATTCTTCGTCCAATTCAGCCGCAATTTCTTTCAATTTGCCTTTCAACTGTCCTTTCTCGTAAGCTTCAACAAGTTCAAAAGCTTCCAGTCTTTCCGCAAAGGCTATTTCATGGTTGTTTATCAGCGTGACGGATGTTTCGTAAACCAGATTCACCGGCTTTTTATTTGTATAGTCATCATTATATACGGCACATTCAAAGATGGCATTCTCTTGTCTGTCATAGAGTAAATCAATACTTGGAAATCCTGTATTCGTTACATAGTTATACACTTTCTTTACGGTTTGCATAAAGTAATAACGGTCTGTAAAAACGCCTGTAAAAAGAAATACTTCCGGATTCATGGATTGGATGGACGGAGTCCTTACAATAAAAGGCGTCATGGTATGATCGGGCGAATAACGATAGATTGTATCGGCGGATATCTCTGTAAGTATCCAACTGCCCTGGTAAGGAATGAGTTTCCTGTTACGAATGCTCCTGTCAATTATCTTGCCATTAGCATCCCTTCCTAATAGCATTGTCGATTTCTTTTCTTCGTCGTAAGGAATAGGTATTTCTTTGATGCAACCATCCTGTTTGGATACAATCAAAAAGCAGTTTCTCTTCTTATCTATTAGCGTTTCATGATCAAAGTGAAAATAATTATCGTGACAAATTAAATTATCCCGATCGAAATCAGCCATTTGATTTAGTAAAAGGTCGTCCTTCTGACGGAAGCTCCGTTTAAAATTCCCAAGCAGGTCGTACACTAACAGGATTGTTGAAAAAGTATTGTTGACATACATTTCGTCATTCTCTTCGTCGGGAACAATATCCTGCATATTTGTATATTCTCCGACGCCCTGTCCGTAATGATTGATCTTTCTCAGGCCTTTCCCATTTCTGTCAAAGATAAATATATCGCCATCTCTTCTTATATTTCTAAAGATCATAATATCCTTGCCAATGGCTTGTATCCTTGCCGAAGTTAGAAATTCGTCATTTGTTTCCAACGGAATGTATTCCACATCCAGAAAGTCTTGAAGAATCAGTTCCTTTTTAGGATAATTTGCGGTCACATCTACGGTAATGAAGCCATCACTTTGCGTAGCAGACCGATTACATCCTGCCATCACAAACAGGATCATTACGGAAAGGGTAGTTACTTTTTTCATATTCTTATAGTTTAAAATTCAATAACTTTCTCATCCGGTTACAATATACAAGGTTATTAAAAACCTTCGCAAGTTAGCCTTTTTATTTAGAAAAAGGGCGTGCTACAGTGGCTTTTTAATAGGGTCGTTCCACCGGCGGTAGTTTCCTTTCACCGGATCGTAGCGGGGGAGGTTGTAGCCCTTCTATTCAGGTATATTCATAGCTTTAGCTGTTTATATACAATGATTTATTACTTTGTTCACGATACATTGAATCTTTCACCCTTTTGAAACAAGCGTTTCACCTCCGTGAAACACGCGTTTCACCCGGGTGAAACGATCGTTTCACGGGGGTGAAACAGTTGTTTCACAAGGGTGAAACACTTAGATTGACGGCGCAACGATATGAAATTAGCGTATACAAAACCATATATCTACATATTGCGGGCAGTAATTGCTTTTCGTCTCTGGAAAAGTTGCAAACCGCCTTGTCCGGGTATTACTTTCGTATCCAGATTTTAATCTACTGATGATATGAAGAGAATCGTTTTATTTATCAAAAGAGTTTTTTCCCTTAGCCGGAGAAAGAGTTGCGTCTCTCAACAGCTTGTTTACAAGCAGGAAACCATTCGGCCGGAGGTGGTGAAACGGGAGGATATTTCGTGTGTAACGGAGCAATTCCTGAAAGAGCGCTTTGATTTCCGCATCAATCTGCTGACGGAAGTTACGGAGTTTCGCCCGAAAAACAGCAGTGGGGGCCGCTTCCGTGCAGTGGGGCAGCGCGAGATGAACAGCCTCTGCATCCTGGCGCGCCGGGAGGGGATTGATTGC
>JAISCM010000057.1 GCA_031265595.1 Tannerellaceae bacterium | reverse complement strand
GCTTTCGGGGTGATACATGGGGGCTTCTACCGTATAGCGATGCCGCCCGTAGGCGAGGGCTTTCTGAAAGCTGCCGTCGGCAAAAGGCTCCGGCGAGGCGTCGTCTATACGGATGCTCGCGCCTTCCATCGCGCAGATTACTTCCAGGTATTGAAGCGCTACGTTGGCTTCTACCACCGTCCGTACGTTGCCCGAACGCAGTTTCATAATGTATACCGTAGCCTCCCGGAGAGCTTCTGCAAATTCATAGTTGCGCACCGTCCCCAGATACCTGTGGCCGATGGTGAGCCGCCGCGTGCCGGGCGACAGCCATAGCCATATCTCGCCTGTTTGTTGCTCGCTATGGGCGATGGCCGTCATGCCGGCGTCGAACGTAAAGTCGTTCAGAAGCAGGGGCGTCTCTATCTTGATGATAGCGCACACCTTGTCGTTCTGGTCTCTGCGTTCGTGCGTGATGCGAGCTGCCTGGTCGGCCTGGTCGCGCGTAAAACTTTCTACGGCTAACGTATTGCTGTTGCTCTGCGCCTGCGCCGTAAAGCAGACGAGGGATGTGATGAATGTGCAGGTTAGTAAGTGGAGTAATTTATTCATGATTTAAAAGCTTGAGATGTCGTAAAGTCCGAAGTCGGGGTCTTTCTCGGGTTGCCAGGTGCGGATATGTATAACGGGTTCTTCCGTCCGGTTGAGGTCTACCATCAGGAAGAGGTAACCCGTATCGCCGTAGCTTGTTGAGAAATAATCCTGTTTGAGCTGTATGCCGTATACCTCGCCGCCTGTGCCGGCCTTCTTTACGCTGATGTCGGTAAATTTCAGATTGACATATTCGTTGCTGCGGAATACCGTTGATAGCTGGCGTATGTACTGCTCTTTGCTATACTGCGTCAGCCTCGTGGCCTGAGCGGGGTAGGTGCGTTCGGGGTTCGTATAAGTCTTCACCACTTTGCCGACGATGATCAGAGCATTGTCTGAGAAGATCGATTCTATATAGTCTAATCGCTTTAGAGCGTAGGCCGTTTTATAGTTTTCGATAAAGTGGATGAGGGCCATGCGTGCGTATTCGCCCCACTTCTCGTAGCGCAGGATGTCTGTACACACATCGCCGGGCAGGGCAAAAGAGAGTGAACGTATCTTACCCTCTGCCTGCGAGATGTTGAACACTACATCTTCTACAAAGGCGCGGCGGTTGTTACTAAAACTGAAACGCATGGGAAGCGTCCGTACCATAACGCCGTCTTCAAAGGGCATAAAGGTGTATTCAGGTTCCGAGAGTATCACTCCGCGGCCGTATTGCACAAGGCGGGTAAATATTTCGTATCCTTCGTCGGTGAAACAGTCGCGCGCCGAGGCGCAGTCTTTTTCCCGTATGGCCTTTTCCACCTGCTGCAAAAGAGGGAGATAGGGTGAGCCGTCGATTGTTGCGGGGCTTTGTTTAGCCATCTGCATCGTAGCGGTGAGGGCGGCTACCGGCGGGGGCTTTTGCTTCCCGGCGAGCGAGACGGTGACATAGCTTTTTTTGAAGATCACCGGCTCTACCTTGTGCAGCACGTCGTTCACCTCGTTGTCTATCTTCCATTCGTTTTCAAAGGCATACTCTATCTTGAGGCGTATCTCGCGGTGGAGGGCGCTGTCGCCGGCCAGTTCGGCTATGCCGAGGCCGTCTTTGGCGCTTGTGGTAAGCGACCAGTTGCGTCCGTCGAAAAACGAATAATCGCAATTACTCGCCTCCTCCTTCCCGTATCGTATGCCGAGCATGTACTGCATCAGGTTATCATCGGCCTGCCGTCCGGTGACGGTAAACTCCAGACGGTCGAACAGGGCGTTGATCTGTTGGGGCAGAAAGACGTCTAATTTCACCTCTTTCCCCGCTATCTCCGTCGCCATGCTGCCGGCGTCGGGATGGCTTTGCAGCAGCATAAGCGCCCAATAGTAATACCTCAGCGCATCGGCCGCCTGCCGCTTTCCCTCCGCTTTGATGGCGATGGTAGTAAATTCCTTTATCTTGGCTTCGCGCTCGGCGAATATCTTGTGTACTTCGGCTTTCTTTACAAAACGGAAAACGTGTACTTCCGGCTCCTCGCCCCAACTCAGTATTCCGGTGTTCTTGATGGTGGCATTGGAATAAGTCTTCACCAGGTCGTTGACATACTGCCTGAAGTCGGGCCTCTTACCGCCCGTTACTTCAGTAGTATGCACGCTGAAACTGCTCTCTACATTCGTAGAAATACTTCCGGTAAGCATCGACAAGGCTTGCCCGTCGGCTTGTACCGTAGTCTTACCCACGCCCTCGCCCCAGTAATACGCCTTGTCGTTTTTTATCTGTTCCACCGTCTGCGAATAAGCGCCCGAAGCGGCGAGCCATGCCAGGCTGACGATCCCCAGGCAGAAACGGACAGTCCTCATTGGGTAAGCGTTTGCTCTTCCACTCTTTGCTCTTCGAGCTTTTGCATCTCTTCGTCAAAGATCTTCCGAAACTGCTGCCTGTCAAATTCCAATTGCAGTTTGGCATCTTTCGAGATGCGGTCGGCCATACGGTCTACCACCGGCTCCTTACTCATCTCGATGGCGAGGAAGTAGGTTATTCTGCCGTCTGTTTCCCTGAACATCTTCTCGCCGATGATTTTCACGTCGTCCAAAGCCTGATTAACAACTGCACGGGCATTTTCTTCGAACACGTTCTCGAACTCCTGTAAGTCGCCCACCGTACGTTGATTGGTATAATTCTCTGTCACAGCCTTGATCGTAGCCTGTATATTACCGGCCAGCTCCGTCCGGGCATTCTGGAGAGCAATCTTTTTGGCCGTAGCCATGTCAGGACTATTACCCGACTGCGAAGCGCGGAAAAAGTCTTTGTCTGTTCTGTACTCCTTGCCCGACAGTGGAATCGCCACTTCGGTAGCTCCCGTCAACTGCGTCAATTTCTTTGGCTTACAGGATGATAACGCCAGACCGGCTACAACGGCCAGCCCCATTAATAAAGCATAATTTGTTTTCATATCAGTTTGTTTTTAAATGTGTAATAAGTAACAGATATCTAAAAAACATTCGTTCGTTTTAATTATATAACTTTTATGAAACAGGCCGATAAACCGCACGAGAATGCTAATTTCTCTGCTTCCCTGACTGGGAGCGGGAATGGATAAGGTGAAAAATAAAAAAGATTTTATTAGGAGAAACACATTTTTTATGTAAATTTGGTGCGAATTTAAACGAACCTTTATTTAGCCATTATCCCCCCATCCCATTAAAATCGCCGGATATCTTACCATTTCTCCTCGGGCTAATGGGTGATTTTAGTGACGCAAGCCTACTACACAGATCGTTTTTTCATACCACGTTTCACCTTCCACCAGGGGCTTCAAACTCTTTGCCGGAGCGGGAAGTAGGGTGAAACATGCTCCTTTCACCCATGAAATTTCCTTCCACCGGAGAAAAGAGAGAGAATTATGAATTGCGAAGCAATATGTATAATTTTAGGGCTTTGTATGTGCTAATTTTGTGTATTCGTGGTATCCACTTAAGCCTTTCACAGCTGTGAAACTTTCCTTTCACGGCTGTGAAACTTCCCTTTCACAGTTGTGAAACCTTCCTTTCACGGCTGTGAAACCTTCAAAATATGGTAAGCAAAGTAATAAATCATCGGATATAAACAATTAAAACTATGAGACAGATTGACGACTGCATCTGTTACTTGCCGGAGGCACACTCCGTAATACCGGCTACCGCACTCTCTCCCACCCCTACGATCCGGTGGAAGGAAATTTCAGAGGTGAAACGACCACGTTTCACCCTCCTTCCCGCTCCGGCAAAGGGTTTGAAGCGCCTGGTGGAAGGTGAAACGTGCCTTTAAAAAAGCGATAGTAGGATAGGATATTGAACGCTGCCGACAGCATAAAATAACCACAGCGTGGTTCATTCCCGGAGGGAATACATATCTAAGGATAGGGTTTCAACCCTATCGAACGGGGTATTCTCCCTCCATAGCCCTGCAAGGGCGTGATGCTAATATGTTGTTTATTACGCCCTTTCAGGGCTATGAGGTGGGGGGCGCATCCAGTAAATAGGGTTGAAACCCTATCCTTAGCTCTTTGTTCCTTTCAGGAACTGGCCACGCTGTGGCCAGGCTACGCTTGCCTACTTACCTACTTTAACTACTTACCTACTTTAACTACTTTGACTACTTTACCTCTTTGACTACTTTACTTATTGAAAAATATTGTAAATTTGTGGCGTTGTAATAACTAAATTTCATACGGGTAATGGAAAGAGATAACATCATTTTCGACATTATTGAGAAAGAAAAGCAACGTCAATTGAAAGGAATTGAATTGATTGCTTCGGAAAACTTTGTGAGCGACCAGGTATTGGAAGCCATGGGGAGTGTACTTACGAATAAATATGCCGAAGGCTATCCGGAGAAGCGCTATTATGGGGGGTGCGAAGTGGTAGACCTGAGCGAGACGCTTGCCATTGAACGACTGAAAAAGCTATTTAATGCCGAATGGGTCAATGTGCAGCCGCACTCGGGAGCGCAGGCGAATGCGGCCGTATTTCTGGCTACGATGAATCCCGGCGATACGTTTCTGGGATTGAACCTGTCGCATGGCGGGCATCTGTCGCATGGCTCGCCGGTAAACAGTTCCGGCATTCTTTATCATGCTACCGAATATAATGTAAAGGAAGAAACGGGGCGGGTAGACTACGACCAGATGGAAGAAGTAGCGCTGCGCGAACGCCCGAAAGTGATTGT
>JAISCM010000051.1 GCA_031265595.1 Tannerellaceae bacterium | reverse complement strand
CAGCACAGATTCTCTTCGCTCAAAAACAAGTCTGCCGCCAGCCACTTATCGGTAATTCGCCAGGCAGGCGCGTCTCTTTCTAATACATACAGGTTCAGATCGTTTACCGGGAATATAATATTTAAGGGGGCGTTTGCATCAAACGAATAGCGTAATTGTTTCATTTCTTCGGGGATAGAGGTGGTGTCAGGGTTCAGTTGTAGCCCGGCTACCTTTTCTAATAGCTTTTTACTATAGCTTCCTACCCAAACGCCATTGTATGTAAAATAACCAAAAAACCGGCCATCTACATCTGCGTAATAATAAAACTCCATCCCGTCTACGTTCGTCTTTACCGGTTTATAGGCTTTAAAATGACCTTTCAGCATTTTCACAAGGTCATTCATCATTTTATCTCCGCCCTGTACGTAGCAAATAACGCCTTGTGAATGAAAAGACAGCACCAACGATTGCAGGAGTTGGCCTTCGCGTACAAAGGAAAGGAATAAAGGAGGGATCTGGGAAACGAAGACGTTATACAATGCCTTTCTCTCCAGTATCATACTATTAAATACCGACGGACGGTTCACGGCCAGCAAGGCATTCGCATCGGGCGGTATTACATTATATATATCTATCCGGGTATTCGATTGCTGTGTTTCTATAGACCGGAGATAGCCCATTATCACTAACGACATAAGC
Source organism: Tannerellaceae bacterium (assembly GCA_031265595.1). The sequence continues at coordinate 1,902 of JAISCM010000051.1, read as the reverse complement.
AATAAAGCAAATAAGCTGATCAGTATTTCTTTTAAATACGTTTTCATTTTTGCTTCATGAAATAGTTACACCAGGGTTTCAAACCGCATATATCACATTCAGGGCTCCGTGCCGTACAGGTGTATCTTCCGTGCAGGATCAACCAGTGGTGGGCTTTGGCTATTAATTTTTCCGGGATATGCTTCACCAGTTCCTTCTCTGTTTCCAAGGGTGTTTTACTGTTATTCGTCAGCCCTATCCGGTTGGAGACACGGAATACGTGGGTATCAACCGCCATCGCCGGCCGGTCATACACCACAGACGCAATCACATTAGCGGTTTTTCTTCCAACGCCCGGCAGCTTCTGCAATTCTGTTATATCAGCGGGGACAATCCCGTTAAAATCCCTGATCAGCATCCGGGCCATCCCCACCAGATGCTTTGCTTTGTTGTTGGGGTAAGAAACGCTTTTTACGTATTCGTATACAACTTCGGGGGTAGAGGCGGCCAATACTTCAGCCGTAGGGAAGGCTTCAAATAGGGGAGGCGTCACTATGTTTACCCGCTTATCGGTACATTGGGCGGATAAAATAACGGCAATAAGTAATTGGAATGGGTCTTTATAATGTAGCTCCGTTTCTGCAACCGGCACATTTTCTGTAAACCAACCTATAACGCCTTTATATCGTTCCTCTTTCCGCATGTTTATGAAGGAGCCCTCGTGTGTTTCTCCCCGGGCACGGTTAGCAACCCGGGGAGATGGTAAATGATTCAGGTTATCAACTTAATTGGCAGACTCGAACTGTTTCAGAAAACGAATGTCGTTTTCAGAGAACATGCGCAAGTCTTTCACTTGATATTTTAAATTTGTAATACGTTCAATTCCCATCCCCAAGGCGTAGCCGGAATAAACAGTACTGTCTATGCTGCAATTATCCAACACATTGGGGTGTACCATTCCGCATCCAAGTATCTCTACCCAGCCGGTATGCTTACAGAACGGGCATCCTTTCCCTCCACAAAGATTGCAGGAGATATCCATCTCAGCCGAAGGTTCCGTAAAGGGGAAATAGGAAGGGCGCAAGCGTATCTTCGTATCTTGCCCAAACAATTCTTTTGCAAAGAAAAGCAATACCTGCCGGAGGTCGGCAAAGGAAACATCTTTATCTACATAGAGCGCTTCTACCTGATGGAAAAAACAGTGTGCGCGGTACGAAATGGCTTCGTGGCGGTATACACGCCCCGGACAAATAATACGGATAGGTGGCTGCGCCTTCTCCATTACCCGTGTCTGAACGGAAGAGGTATGTGTACGGAGCAGTATCTCAGGCGTATGTTGAATGAAAAAGGTATCCTGCATATCGCGGGCGGGATGATCCTGTGCAAAATTCAGCGAAGAGAACACATGCCAGTCATCTTCAATCTCAGGGCCTTCGGCAATGCTAAACCCTAAGCGCCCGAATATATCACAGATTTCCTTTTTCACAATAGACAAAGGGTGGCGGCTTCCCGGATGAATGGGGTAAGCCGTACGGGTCAAATCAATATCGTCTGCTATCGTCTGCGTATCGGCAAACGTATCTTTCAATTCATTAATTCGCTGCCAGGCTCTTTCTTTCAATTGATTCAGGCGTTGCCCCAACTCCTTTTTCTGCTCGGCTGCTACATTACGGAAGTCATCCATCAATTGCGATATCTCCCCTTTCTTACTAAGATATTTGATTCGTAGCGCTTCTATTTCATCTGCATTGGCTGCTTTCATCTCTTCTACTTCACGAAGCAGCGCATTTATCTTATCGATCATTTTCTATGATAATTTCTTTAGACGAAGCAAAGGTAGCCTTTTCTTTCTATAACACAATCGTTTCGATTATTTCTTTTTCTCGAACCCACACGAAAAATAAATCGCGGCTGTATAAAGAG
>JAISCM010000135.1 GCA_031265595.1 Tannerellaceae bacterium | reverse complement strand
GCCATAGGCCAGGTAGCGTATACCGGTTCGCCATCCGTAGGCGCCGTATTAAACCATACATCCGTGCCATGATGCGCACACCAGCCCCGGCAGTTGTATAATTCTTTCGCCGTACGTTCGCCCGCCTGCGCCAACTGCTCTACAAATAGCAGCAGCGATTCGTTGATACGCGGAAGGTTCGTGCTTTCTACCGGCCAGTAACATTCCTGGATGTTGATATTCAGCGTCCAGCGTCCTTGCCAGCGTCCTTCCAGATTATCCAGCCACATATTATGATTGTTGAACGCCAGCGTGCCTTCGCGCGCCGCCGCCAGTAGCAGGTACCGGCCATATTGAAAATAGCGCGCTTCGTAAGCCGGGTCTACAGCCCCGCCCCGGATGCGTTGCAATGCGTCCGTAGTCGTCAGGTGGGTATAGTATTCTTTCCCCAGATCAAGGCGGCAGGCGGCAAACAACGGACAATAATCGTCCAGATGCCTCTTCAACAATTCTTTATATGAATACCGGGCGGCGGCAGACATATACGCCTCGCACCTTTTCTTTTCGTCGCCCGATACATCATTCCAGGCCACCCAATTGGTAGCTCCCGAAAGGATCAGGGTGACGGCATCAGCCTCCTGAATGATCAGCTTGTCGCCCTCAGCCGTCATGCTTCCACCTTCTGGAACGATCTTAAGCCTCGAACTCCACCTCATTTCAGGAGGAAGCAAGCGATGCCGGTAATCAGTCCCCGGATCGGAAATGACGGTTCCTTCCATAATGACTTCATCATGCTCGATACGCATCGTAGCGCTTGGTTGCAGACTGGTAAGCCAGCCCGATACGTTTATTTTCTTTTTCTGGTCTGCCGTCAGCCGCACCACGATCACCTGATCGGGGTAGCTGGCAAATACCTCCCGGTTGTAAGTCACGCCATCCAGCAGGTAACTCACCTGCACGATCGCGCTATCCATACTCAGGCTGCGGCGATAGTGCGAAGCCTGCGGCAGGTCGTGCCCTTCCATCAGGAAATTCAGGCGTCCCATCGGCTGATAGCGTTGTACGGCTTCCGGGTCGCTGCCCAATTCGCGGGATGCTTCGTAAGCCCCTATCCAGTCGCGTGCAAAAGCGGCTGCCCGTATTTTCGCCAACGCTTCCGGCCCTTCCGGGTTATTCGGGTTATAAGGCCCTCCCGTCCATAGCGTTTCATCATTGAAAGCAATGACTTCGTGGCCTACCGACCCGGGTATCATCCCCCCGAAGCGGCCCGTACCAATAGGCAGGCCTTCCCAGTATTTAGTGGCCGGCACATCGTACCACCAATTCATCAACACCTGATCGACCGTTATTTCCTTCTTCTCTTCCGTACAGGAAGGGAAGAGTGGAAGACAGGCCGCTAAGGCGAAAGCAAGGAATAGTTTCTTCATATTTGTTTTTTTAGTTTGTTATAAATCCGGCATTCACCCAATTGCCATAGTCCAGCGTATTCCGGCTTCCGGCGTCCATACAAACAATGTTCAGCCGGCGGCTTCCTTTCGGTATCTCAATATCAAAACGCCACGGCTCCTGTGTAATACGCATCACCGGACTTTCGGCCATCATCACCCCGTCAATAAAAAGACGGAAGACCACGCTGCTGTGCATGCCCAAAAACATGCCATCCAACCGCTCAAGCGGAGCATCATCCATACCTGCCAAGGCTACAAACCGCTTGTATTCCGGCTTTATCTCATATTGTACGGAGGAAGGAGCGCGAAACCCCAGCCCCTGCTCGTACGCTTTACCGCGAATACGCAACGCTTTGCCTTCGTATGCTTTGCCTAGCGCCGGATACCACAACGCTTCCTTCACATTCCGGGTATAGCCATTCGTGATATATTCCAGCTCATCCAGATAAACATCCGGGAGCGGCGGCTGTGTGGGATTCATCTTTACATAATAGGCATAGCTCGGCAAGCTGACTTGCTGCCCCTGCCGGAATGCGGCCGCCCGTACCGTCATCGTTTCCGCTACCCGGATAGGCTTTGTGTACAAGGGCGAAAGCAGGGTAGGCTCGCTCCCGTCTGTAGTATACCGTATCTCGGAACCTTCCATCCAGGGAGCCGTAAGGGTCACCACGGCCGGCGCTTCCATAAAATAAGGCCGGCCGGGCTTTCCCCATGGCGTAAACCGAACATAATCAAGTGGGCCGTCTGAGTCTATCAGCCCGGCTTTTCTAAATTCTTCGCCGATATGAATAGTCGGAATACCGGCTTGCTGTAAATTCTCGTTAATTTCTGTAGTACCCTTCTCCGGCGTATACCCTTTGTCGGGCTGGTATATGGTGATTGCATCGTTAAGGTCGCGCGCTAATATACAGTTGAAGCCCGCCCGCCACATATCAGAGATAGCTCCGGGCTTGCCGAATACGCACATATTGGTATGCACGCCCATATATATAATGTGGGTAACGCCTTTCTCTTTAAGAAAAGGATAGATCTCATCCGTAGAAGCAGAGATCAGGTCGCGCTCATCGATCCGTAAATCAGGATGCATACTATCCCACCCCAGATTACCTCTGCAACTAAGCCCCGGCCCGCACATGCAGCCACCCCCCGGAGCCGTGAACTTCACTACAAGCGGTTCACGGATCACCGGAGGCGGCAATTTGTTAATAGCCACAGCCCTTTCATACGGAAGAGAGCCCGCAAACTGCGTAACAACATCACTGGGGTTCCATATCACCGGCATACCAAGCTGCCGGGCAGTACCCAACACCTCATTCATGCGCGGCACCATGGCCGAAACCCTTTCCGTAGCCGTCATACACCAATGAAAATTCCACATATCAATAATGATCACCGCCGTCTTTTCCGGAACCAACTCCGCCGGAGCCAATACAACGCTTCCCGTCGCCACATCGCGCGTCTGATAAGTCACCTTAAGATTCTGCGCATCCATATTTTGCGCATTAGTTACCCATAAGGCAACACTACAAAAACACACCATGAGAATAAAGCAAGCCCGTTTCAACATATCCATGACTACTAACTACTTTTAACTACTAACTACTACTAACTACTACTAACTACTCTTAACTACTATTAACTACTCTGACTACTCATTCATATACCGGCGTCATCCATTTTTCGTTAGGCTCATACAAGCTTACCGAAGCCCACCGGATCCCACGCTTCATCATTTCGAGCGCTTCCGGCACATCGAAGTCCTTCGCCACATGTCCGAGAGAGGAATAAAAAACGCGTCCCTTCCCATACGTCTTTTTCCAGACAACCGGAATGATCGCCCCTTTGATCCAGGGATCGGGCTTATCCGTATAAAGCGTTGTAGCCAACACCTTCACATTGGGGTCTACATGCATATAATACTGTTCCGATTTCATCTGAAAATCTTTCAACCCTTTCGTTACCGGGTCTTTCTTATCCGTGATCTTCACACCATACGCTATTACGCCGCCCGGGTGAGCCACCCATTGTCCGCCTACCATATACTGGAACTCTACATTCGAGCGGAACGAGTCTCCCAGCCCTCCATGCCATCCGGCAAGGCCTACGCCACGCTTAATGGCCGTCAGCAAGCCTCGTTCCTGGTCTCCGGTAATATTTCCCTGCGTAAAGGTTTGTACGATCAGATCTACTTTCCCCATCAGGTCGGCATCTGTATAACACGCCAGGTTGTCATGCACAAACACTTCCGCCCCTTCCGATTCCATCCAGGGTACAAAAATGTCGCGACACAATACCGGCTCGTGCCCTTCCCAGCCGCCATAAACAAACAATACCTTTTTGCCTTTAAGCGGGCTTGCTGTCTGAGCGTGGCCATTGGTAGCCGAAAGCAGCAGCGACATCAGTATCAGAAAGGTATTGACACAAACTATTCTTTTCAGTTGCATACGATCATTTATTAAAGTTACAGTAAGGAAGTGTGTACGGATTTCTGTATTTATACCAATACAAGCGGTGCGCTTCGGCCTCCTTGTCATTATCCATAAAGGTGAGTGTAACCGGATCCCATCTCACCGGACGTTTGAGTTCGGTAGCGATATTGATCAGACAGCAAAGAATATTGGTAGAACATCCTGCTTCTACCGGCGCAATAGGCTGCTGGCGCGACCTTACGCAATCAATGAAATTCTGCATGTGTGGCGAACTCATCTCATACGACCCTGCGGCTACTGCCTTTTCCGACTTTTTCAGTAATGACGGATCCGAACAATCAATATATCCGCGGGATACCTTGATCCATCCTTTGGTACCAACAAACTGTACGCCTTTGTCATCCGGTCTGTCATCGCGGAAAGGCTGTTCGGTCATTACAATACCATTTGCATACTTAACCGTGGTATATTTGGCTCCTTTATACCCTGCCGGAATATATTCAAGCGGCCCCGAACCATCCATACCAATAGCAGCCTGAGCAATATCGAACATGTGCGCTCCCCAGTCGCCGGTAAAACCATTGCCGGTTTCCTGATAATAACGCCAGGCGCCCCAGTCTCCGGTTTCCTGTAGATCAGGATACGCAATCGGCGGACAGATGTCCGGATTATAATGTATTTTCGGATTATTTAACGGGCCTAACCATTGATTAAAGTTCAGATTCTCCGGCACAGGTACTTCCGGTAAGTCATAAGGTGCGGGCGGTTCGCCTATGCGGCTGTATATCTTACTTATGTATCCAATAGCGCCGCTTCGTACCAAAGCGATGGCTTTCTGAAACTCCTCGTCTGAACGCTGCTGGCTTCCTACCTGCAAGATACGGTTGTTGCAGCGAACGGCCTGTACCATGGCGAGACTCTCCGTAATGGTATACGACAGCGGTTTCTGGCAATATACGTCTTTTCCACTCTGGCAGGCATGGATGGTAGCCAGGGCATGCCAATGGTCGGGGGTGGCAACCGAAATAGCATCGATATCCTTCCGGTCGAGCATTTCTTCATAAAACTCATACGATTCGCAACGTCCGCCCATATTGTTGTGATCTTTTTGCCAGGCGCTGATAGTTTTTATAAAACGTTCCCGCTTAAGCGAATCAACATCACTACCGGCTACTACCTGTACGCCCGGACATTGTGAGAAGCTATGAAAGTCGGACATCCCCTGCCGTCCAAGGCCGATAAATCCTAACACTACGCGGTCGCTCGGAGCAATGCGCACCCCATTCATAGCCCAGCTTGGCAAAATAGTTAATCCTGCCAGCCCTAATGCCGATAAACCCAGAAACTCCCTCCGGCTTACTTTTTTCAACTCGTTTTTCATATTTAATTATGTTTATGAAATCACCTTTATAAATAAATGATTTCGGTTAATAATTGGCAAAGCAAAATACAACACTCGTCATTCGGACAAATGCATCAGTGATAGTCTTCTTTCTTCGATTGTTCTTTTAAGTTTGGCTCTTCTTTGCATAATAGGTGATTTTAAATTAATATTGTATTTTGTTGTGTTAAAGCATTTATTTTCGTATAATTCCCCTCTTGGTTTATTGGCAAAATTATTTTGTCTGTTGTATTTCTTGGTTTCTACAGAATTATTTTGTATCATTGCATCGTACAATGTACGATTTTAGTATACTAAATGTACGATTTGGACACGTTTAGGGCATATTTTGCTTGTTATTACCTAATCCGAAGAGAATGAAACGTTATATTTTATTATGGATTCTGACTACACTTCTTAACTTCTACCTGGCTGGACAGGAAGTTTACTTCCAACAGTTGGGGAGCAAACAGGGGCTTTCTCAGTCGTCTGCCATCTCTATCTGGCAGGATGAAATCGGCCGGATGTGGTTTGCAAACAATGTATTGAACTGTTATGACGGCGAGGCCGTGCGTGTATTCCGCGTCTCGGAACATACGGAGGGAGTAGAAGATTCGTACATCCATGCGCTTTGCGGAAATAACTCGATGCTGTTCTTTTTAGCCGAAAACCAACTGATCGGGCTTGATCTGAATACGGAAGCCTTCACCGTTACCGGGATCAGGACAAATACGATCTGCTATTCCAACGATCAGGTATATTACGAATCGGGCGGAGAATTGGCTGTTTACGACTGGCAAACGCAAACGAACCGGACAGTCGCTTCCTTACCACAGAAAGATACGGAGATCACCTTTATCCTGGAAATGGAAAAAGAAATATTCTGGCTGGGGACAACATCCGGTATTTACGTGATAGACGCCGCACAAAAACAACTGAAAGAACATATCCTGCCGGACGAACACATCCTTTATCTCTATAAAGATTCGTGGCATTGCATCTGGATAGCCTCCCAATCCCGGCAAATACATTTATATACGCCCAACCAACAGATCATTCCACTGAAAATAGAAAATAGAACGAATGACTCCCTTTTCAATAATAATAATATCTATTGTATCCAGGAAGATATAAAAGGCGTTATCTGGATCGGTACGCTTACGGGCGTTTACCAATTGTCCAGGTCTGATATAAAAGACCGCTTTATACTCCGGAATCATATTTTGGAACAAATCGTAGTATCCGCCCTTTTCTCCGACCGGCAAGGCACTATCTGGGTGGGGCCTTATTACGGAGATGTGCTTTACCATAATCCGTTAGTAGATAATTATACGTATTATACCACCGACGACAGCCATCCGGAATGGCTACATGGCGTTATTATCACCCAGATAACCGAAGATAAAGACGGCAATCTATATGTGGCTTCGGGAGGAAGCGGGATCAATACCCTGAAGCCCGGCAGCAATTCGTTCGAACATATTACTACCGCCAATGGACTGCCGCAGAACCGGGTGCGGGATATATGGTATGATAAGGAGCACAACCGGCTTTTCATCAGCGCTTTTATGGAAGGCGTCTTTTACCTCGACCTGTATACAAAGAAAATACATCCGGTACAAAGCCCGCTCATCTCCTCCGTTCATCAGCGTATTATAGAAAAGATCATTCCGTATAAAAACGATCTGCTTTTGCATACGCAGAATGGGATATTCAAGCTGAACAGAGAGACGCTACAGATCAGTTGGTTTCTGGAAGATGATGCCTTGCGCGAGCTTTGTAGTGGGATCATCCGCGCCATTCATATTGACGAACGGGATATTTTGTGGGTATCGTCTTACGACAGGGGCTTATTCAGTATAGACCTGAAAAACAATAAAGCGCTGCACCGGTATGGAGACGGGCTAACGGATAAAAGCGTTATACCCAGCGCTATTATCAATATATGCGGCAATATGCGGCAAGGCCTTTACTTTATTACGCAAAAATCGGGCCTGCTTAAATACAATGCCGCCGAAAATACATTCCATCTGTTTAATGAAGAGAAGGATCAGTTGCTGAGCAACATCTGCTATAATATGGTCTTTTCGCCGAATGGGAACCTTGTGTTGACTACCAATAAAGGAGTTAGCCTTATTAACATTGCTGCCGACAACAGCATGCAGGTAGTGTATAATATCCGGATCAATCCTTCGTCGCCCTTAACGGGCCTGACCGGTGATTGCGGGATGTATATCTCGCCGAAGGATCACCGGATCTTTGTAGGCGGCTTCTTCGGGCTGCTTTGTTTCTCCGAAAAAGACATACCTATCGGGCAAGACCTCTATTCCATGTATTTCAGTTCTTTGCAGATAAACAACAAACTGATAAAGCCCGGCTCTTCGCTGCTGGATAAGAACTTCTATCAGGTAGACAAGCTAACGTTGCCCCATAATCAGAATACGATCAATATTACGTTTGCCTCTTCCAGCTATTTATCTTCGCGTGCTACACAGTATGCCTATAAATTGGAAGGCTTAGACGACTTTTGGACGGAGACAAACCATAAGACGATCATCTATAACTCGCTCCGGCCGGGGAAGTATAAATTAATTGTACGCGAGACCGAAAATACCGATAAGAAAGCAGAGCTGGCCATTACCATCAATCCGCCGGTGTGGGCCACGCTGCCGGCTATACTGATCTACCTGTCTGTTTTCCTTTTATCTGTATGGCAGATCATTCGTTTCAACAGAAGTAAGTCGCTCCTCCGGGCTTCGCTGGAAATAGAGCAACGCGAGAATCTACGGATAGAAGAGAGCAACCGCAATAAAATGGACTTCTTCATTAATATATCGAACGAGTTTCGTACGCCTCTTACGCTTATCCTCTCACGCTTAGACCATCTGTCAGATGATTTGCCGGCCGTAAGCAAAAACAAAATTGAAAAGATAAAAAGGCAAGCGTCGCGCCTGCAAGACCTGATCACCGAAATGCTTGATTTCCGTAAGATGGAGCAAAACAAACTTACATTGAAGATGGGAAACCACAACATCATACAATTCCTGCAGGGGATATGCGCCACGTTTGATGATTATGCCGAAGAGAAACAACTATCGTTCCGCTTTAATCATACGAACGAGCCCTTGCAAATATGGTTTGACCAGAAGCAGATGCAAAAAGTATTTTACCATTTACTCATGTTCATATTCAGAACGGCTTCGGCGAAAGATAGCATCACCGTTTCGATACACCGGGCCGCCGGATACGTAAAAATACATATTACCCATAAAGAAATAACCATCAACGAAAATGAGGCGAACCAACTGCTGGAAGCGCTGAACAACAACCTCGTATTCCAGCATATAACTTCTTTCTCAGACGGGGCGATGGGGATTGCCTTTAGCAAGGGGGTGCTTCAATTACATAAAGGCGAACTGTCTGCTATCCACGAAAACAATAAAACAACCGTGATCATAAGCCTGCTTTCCGGCAGCTCCCATATCGATATGAAAGATATAGAAGAGCCGGTAGAGGAAGCGATGACCCTCCTGCCCCCCGTAATAAACACAGGCTACTTAGCCCGGGATGCGTTTGCTTCGGAAGAGGAAGAAGAGGAAGAAGAAAGCAACCGCGAAAAGCGCCCCCGGATGCTGCTGATAGAAGAAGAGCTCGAAATGTGCGACCTGTTCAAAGAATCCTTCTCACTAACCTACGAAGTAATAGGCATACAAGATGCTAAAGCGGCTTACGACTTTGCCATCCGGGAGATCCCCGACATCATTCTATGCGAAACACATTTGCCCGAGACCTCCGGTATAGAGCTGTGCTCGATGCTTAAATCCAACCTCAAAACAGACCATATCCCCGTTATTCTGCTCAGCTCGCAGCCTTCCGAAGAGCAAACCATGGAAAGTATCCGGTGCGAGGCTGATTATTATTTTGTGAAACCATTTAATATGAAGGTACTCTTCCTCCGGTGTAATTACTTAGTAAGAAGCAGAAGAAAGATATTACAACACGTACCCACCGAGAGCTATCAGAAGATAATAGAGATGGCCACCAACGAACGCGAGCAGGAGTTTCTGGCAGCAGCCAACCAGGTGGTAGAAAAGAATTGGGAAAATCCGGACTTCGACACGCAACTGTGGAGCCGTGAATTGAATATGAGCCGCACCCGCTTTTTTAATCAGATAAAGAAGATCACCGGCACCACCCCCAATGATTATTTACTTTCGCTAAAGATGAACAAAGCCCGGGCGCTGCTGCAACATGAAAAGAATTTTACCATTTCGGAAATTGCCTACCAACTGGGATTCACCAACCCGGCGTATTTCACCAAATGCTTCAAAAAACAATTCGGCATCACTCCGCAGGAGTATAGAAAAAAATAACCCCTCCCGCAAAGCCAATGTTTGGGTAGTATTTTTCGGTTTTAGCGCCAATGTTTGGGTAGTATTTTTACGGAAAAAACAGTATCTTTGCCCCGTATTTTTACGGAATAATATTGTATGGACTATTTTAACAGAAAGATTGACTACGCTTTACAGCAATGGAGCAACGAAAAGTACCGCAAACCGTTAATGCTCCGCGGTGCGCGGCAGGTGGGCAAAACGACTGCCGTGCGTAATCTGGGCAAACGCTTCACGGATTTTATAGAGATCAACTTTGAAAACAAAGACTATGCGGCTGCAAAAACCGTGTTCGAACAACATTCAAACCCGCAGATAATTTGCAGCGAGCTTGCCGCACTGCTTGGCAAACCGGTTACGGCGGGCAAAACACTGCTCTTTTTAGACGAAGTTCAAAACTGTACGGATGCCATTTCTGCGCTGCGTTATTTTTACGAACAAATGCCCGAACTCCACGTTATTGCGGCCGGTTCGCTACTCGAATTTGCCCTTGAAGAAATACCATCGTTTGGCGTTGGCCGGATTGATTCAATGTTTATGTATCCCTTTTCGTTCAGCGAATTTCTGGGGGCCATGGGGCATGAAACCTGGATACGGCTTATTGATGAGGCCACACCGGAATCTCCCGTTTCTGATGCTATTCATGGAAAAATCGTGGAGCAATTGAAAAACTTTTTGATCATCGGCGGAATGCCTGAAGTGGTTGCCGAATTTGTAAGAACACGCGATTTCCTGCGTTGCCAGAAGATACTGAATAGCCTGCTTATGTCCTTCCGCAACGATTTTGCTAAATATAAAAAACGCGTTCCGGCAGTACGGATCAACGAAGTTTTCAGTTCTGTGGCACAGCAGGTAGAGGGGAAATTTGTTTACGAGCACGTTTCGCAGCATCTGAATAATGAACAGGTAAAACAATCGCTGGAGCTATTGCTGATGGCGGGATTGTGTTATCAGGTTACGCACTCTTCGGCAGACGGAATACCGCTCGGCGCAAGGATAAACCCGAGGTATCGCCGCATAATTCCTTTTGATACGGGAATTTATCAACGCATTCTGAATCTGGATATTTCGGATATACTGGTTTCGGATGATTTTGACACGATCAACAAGGGTGCAGTTGCCGAGATATTTGTGGGTTGTGAACTAAAGAAAAATGCCTCCTGCTACTCCGATAATGAACTTTACTGCTGGGTGCGCGAAAAGAGAGGCGCGAATGCACAGATAGATTTTGTTGTCCAATGCGGCGAAACCATCGTGCCGGTCGAAGTAAAATCGGGCAAACAGGGTAAAATGCAAAGTATATGGATATTTCTGGAAGAAAAGAAACTGAATAAAGGGATTCGTATTTCGCTTGAAAATTTTACTCAATATGAAAAAATCAAGGTTTATCCCTTATATGCGGTAGGAAATATATTACCGGAATAGCCATTCATAATCAATACGTTTCCCCTTACAAGGAGAGGCATTGCCCGAATACATCTGCTGCCATCTACGTATAGTTTTATGGTTTTGTACACAATAATCTCATACAGTGGTCGCATCCATTTAAGCATTTCACAAGTGTGAAACCTTCCTTTCACAGGTGTGAAACCTTCCTTTCACAAGTGTGAAACCTTCCTTTCACACCTGTGAAACCCTCAATAGGTGGCGAGCAAAACAATAAATCATTGAATAGAAACAACTAAAATGATGCGATGGATTGACGACTTCATCAGCTATACTTTTACACTTGTAGTATTGGATTGAATGCTAAAAGCCTTATCTTTGCCCTAATGAACTAAGAATCTATGACTAACAGACGCGATTTTATCAAACAATCCTCCGCCATCGTAGCGGGAGGGCTTTGGGGTGGAGGCCTGCTTTCCGCCTGCCGGAAATGGCAACCGGTACGTATCCTTGTAAAGGATGTTTTTGATCCGTTGCCTGCCGGCCAGGTGCAACTGCATGGCTACTTCGACAAAATTATTAATGTGTCGTGCAACAACTGGAACAAGGGTGATGTGCCATACGGGGAAACTGCCGGATTTTTCCGTACCGGACGCCAGCAGTTTGCGCTCGGCGAAATGTGGGGTAAACTGGTACGTAGCGGTTCGCTCTTTTATCGCTACACGGGCGATGCGGAACTGAAAACGATTCTTGATGCTGCCGTTGCCGACCTGCTGTCTACCGAACGCCCCAACGGCTCGATCAGTTGCGTCCCGCCGGAACAGCAGCCGGAAACATCCGACCTTTGGGAACGGAAATACGTGCTCATCGGTTTGCTGGATTATTACGACTATGTGGAACCGAAGCCGGAGATACTCGAATCGCTGAAGCGGCAGGTAGACTGCCTGATAACGCAGCTTGGCAAACCGCCCAAAACAAGCATACTGGATGTTGGCTGGTCGCATGGCGGGCATGGCAAAAATCATATCGAATCGAGCACGCTGCTTGAGCCGGTTGTACGGCTTTATAAGATGACGGGCGAAAAGTCTTATCTCGACTTTGCCGAATACATTATTTC
>JAISCM010000026.1 GCA_031265595.1 Tannerellaceae bacterium | reverse complement strand
GAGGGGGCGATAACCGTATGCAACAGGATCATCGACCAAGACCCGTATTCGTATGAGTTCTGGTTTACATTGGGCCGGCTATACTCCTTACAATGCGCGTACGATAAAGCAATCGATGCCTTCGACTTCGCCTGCGCCTGCGACCATCCGGATGCGGAACTATTAGTGTCGAAAGCGTATTGCCTGTTTATGAACGAGAATTATAACAAAGCCATCGAAATATACAACGAGCTTCTTCCTCAAACCGAAGAGGACAGCCACGTTAAGTCGCTGATAGCCGAATGTTATATTAAACTGGAAGATTTTGAACAGGCCTATCTACTCTTGAAAAATATTATCCGGCAAGACAAGGAGGTAGAAGCCAACACCTACATCAACTGTATCCGCTGCTGTGTGGAAACCGACCGTGAGCGGGAGGCTTCTCAATTGCTGCTAAAAGCGACCGACCTCTTCCCCGACAACGTACGTATCCTGTCTTTATTAGCGCTTACCTATCTGGAAAACGGCAAAGAAGAAATGGCGCTGTCTATAACCGATAAGATCTTTAAGCAATTAGAATTGGTAAACAGTGACAATACAGACGACTGCGATAAGCTATTGCAAAAAGGACAATACTTCTTTATGCGGGGCGAGTTCAAGAAAGCGCTCAAATACTATAAGAAGATACTGAAGCTGAATCCTACAATGCCTTTCATGCACTTTCTTATAGATATGCAGGCATCCCTTTTTCTGGAAGAGAAATATATACCCATTGAAAAATTGTCAAAAGAATATCTGAATAACAAAACAAACAACAACTAATCATTTATGAACAGAAGTTTGAAAGATTACGCCCTTATCATACTAAAAGGTATTGGAATGGGTGCGGTCGATGTTGTGCCGGGCGTCTCCGGCGGTACCATTGCACTTATCGTAGGCATTTACGAAGAGTTGCTGGATTCTATTAAAAGTATCAATGCCCATTCGCTGAAACTGCTCGTTACAGGGAAGATCGCTGCTTTCTGGAAAGCGGTAAATGGCAATTTCCTGCTGGCCTTGGTTTCCGGTATTGCTATCAGTATCTTTTCTTTAGCCAAACTGATCACTTATTTATTAGAAACCCAGCCGGTATTGGTCTGGTCTTTCTTCTTCGGATTGGTATTGGCCTCTATCCTGTTCGTAGCCAAAGATATTAAGACGTGGGACTGGAAGACGGTACTTAGTTTCCTTATCGGGGCGGTTGTAGCCTTTTATATCACCGTAGTTACCCCCACCGAGACGCCCGACGGGCTTTGGTTCATCTTCCTTTGCGGAGCCATTGCCATCTGTGCGATGATATTACCGGGTATATCCGGCAGCTTCGTGCTGGTATTGCTCGGAAAATATAACTATATTATGGAAGCCGTTACCAGGCTGGATATCCTTATCATCCTTGTATTTGTCTGCGGAGCGGCTATTGGTATCACCTCCTTTTCGCGCTTATTATCCTACCTTCTTCGCCGCTTCCATGATATAACGCTTGCAACATTAGCCGGCTTTATGCTCGGCTCGTTAAACAAAGTATGGCCCTGGAAAATAGAAGTAGCAGGGATGGAGCATAATATCCTGCCCGACCAACTGATCTGGGAAGCTACAGGCCTGCTGATACTGGGCTTTGCCATCGTTTATTTCCTGGAAAAACTTTCAGGGAAATAAATTAATACCAGCCACACCATGGAAGCGCCTGTAATAAATGTCGGTATTATGTCGGGAAAGACTATTTCGTTTGTATTCAACGGCCAATACGTACATACTGAATCCGGTGACTTCCTGACCGGCGAGCAGCGGGTTGTCAATGTAAACGGAAATATTGTATTCAATGGCAAGCTGTATCATGAACTCTTTTTTGAGCCCGCGTCCAAAGAGGCTTGTTTCGACCTGGAAGCTGTTACGATAGGAGTAGACTTTCATTGGCAACGCAAAGAGAGCCAACGGTTTCGTGGGGCGCTCAACCTGGTGCCCAAAGACAACGCCATCGTTATCATCAACCAGGTTGATATAGAAGAATACCTTACCAGTGTCATTTCTTCGGAAATGAGCGCTACCGCTTCCGCCGAATTTCTGAAAGCGCATGCCGTTATTTCACGCAGTTGGCTATTGGCTCAATTATCGAACAGCAAGAAGAAGGAGGCCGCCCGGCAAAGTATCTGCCCGGCAAAGGATGAACTCATCAAATGGTACGACCGGGAAGACCATGCGATGTTCGACGTATGCGCCGATGATCATTGCCAACGCTACCAAGGCATTACCCGCGCTTCTACCCCTTTGGTGGCAGAAGTGATCAACGAAACGCGGGGCGAAATCCTTACCGACGGCGAAACAATTTGTGATACCCGCTTTTATAAATGCTGCGGAGGCGTCACCGAACAGTTTGAAAACGTATGGGAGCCCGTCGCCCACCCCTACCTCACGGCTATACGCGACGGCAAAGAACCGAAGCTACCCGACCTTACCCTCGAAACAGAAGCCGACACCTGGATACGCACCTCGCCGGAAGCCTTCTGTAATACCCGCGACAAAGAGATCCTCGCCCAGCTACTGACTACGTACGATCAGGAAACAACCGATTTCTACCGTTGGAAAGTAGTCTATACCCAGAAGCAACTGGCCGAATTGATCAAACGGAAAAGCGGAGGAACAGACTTCGGCGATATTATTGATTTAGTCCCATTAAAACGGGGAACCTCCGGCCGCATAGAAAAGCTGAAAATAGTAGGCAGCAAACAAACATATACGATAGGAAAAGAACTTGAAATCCGCCGCACGCTATCAGAAAGCCACCTATATAGTTCAGCATTTGTGGTAGACAAAGAAGACATCTCCAACGCCATACCCGGACGTTTCGTCCTTACAGGAGCCGGCTGGGGCCACGGCGTAGGGCTCTGCCAGATAGGCGCCGCCGTGATGGGAGCGCAAGGCTACGATTACAAACAAATCCTCGCCCACTACTTCCCCCATACCGAAATAGAAAGAAAGTACTAAAGCCTCCTGATAACGTCAGGATCCCGCCGGCAATCCCATATATGAGAAATCATATCTATTTTTCATATCTTCATGCGCTACGCCTTTACCCTGCTTCATTTCCTCTATAGCAAGTAATGCCCGCTCTTTCAACTCTTCCGCAGCATATTGACAAGGAGCATTCTTCTCATTTGATTCTAAAACATTCATCACTCATTATTTTTCCAAAGATACATCATTTTGTACAAACAGCGTTTGAATATGACGTTATTTAGTTTGTGACCCCACGTTTCTCTATGCCAATATCGTTAGAACGATGACAGGAATGGATAATGATAAAGCAACAATTATTTTTTTTAATCAGCTTTAGTCACATACAAATAAAAACAACAAAAGAGGTTTTCGATGAAAAGTAAACCTCTTCTATCAACATTCTTCTGATTTGCATAGAAGGCAGGAGAAGGATATTGGGAAACATCGTTGAATTAGTATGGCATGAAATCGTTACTCGACGGCTGTCGAGTATATAACCGACAGCCGTCGTGTATATACTTGACAGCCGTCGTGCAAATAGTTGACAACTGTCGTGCAACAAAAGGGTGCAGTCCTTTTTATTATTTCTATGAGATCAGATGCGCCAGTCTTGAGCATTGGCATAAAAACAGTCCCGCCACATGATTAACTCAAGTTTCCCACCCTTCATTTAACTTTATTTCAGCCGGTTTTTTTCTTTGAAGGGTTGATTGCATCAAGGCTTTAACACGGGTCTAAAGAATGTTAATCCTTATGGCAAGGCTGTTTTATGCTGATACCCGGGAGTGGCTCAGTTGATGTCATAGAAATAATAGAGAGGATTGCACCTTTCTGTTGGCCGACGGCTGTCGACTAATTAACCGACGGCTGTCAGCCAATTGGCTGTCGGCCGTCGGTTATTTGGCCGACAGCCGTCTGCCAACGATTTCATGCCGTATTTATTCAACTATCTTTCCTAAATCTTCCTGTCCTTCTATGCAAATCCGGAGAATGTTGATA
>JAISCM010000259.1 GCA_031265595.1 Tannerellaceae bacterium | reverse complement strand
TGGGTTTCGAGGGCAATGGCGGCATTGAGGAAGGTGTTTTCCGATTCAAATCCCCACGGTTGGGTCTCGTATAGGCTGGAAAGGGCGAGAACCTCCCCTACCCTCTCAGCCAGCAGCCTTGTGGCTGTCGCCATATTGGCTCTTTTATCTCCTATATTTGTTCCGAGGCCCAGGTAAACGGTTGCCATCCGTCTCTTCTTTAAATCACGAGCATGGCGTCGCCATAAGCGCCAAAGTGATATTTCTCGCTGACAGCGGTTTTGTAAGCATCCATTATCAAATCGTACCCACCGAAAGAGGCGGTCATCATCAATAAGGTAGAAAGAGGCAGGTGGAAGTTGGTAACCAGGCTCGTTGCCACGCTGAAGTCGTACGGAGGAAATATAAACTTATTGGTCCATCCCTCATACTCTTTCAGTCGCCCATCGGTACTTACGGCCGTTTCAATTGCCCGCATAACCGATGTACCTACGGCGCATATCTGGTGATTTCCTTCTTTCCCGGCATTAACCACCCGTACCGTATCGCCATTCACCAGCATTTGTTCGGAATCCATCTTGTGCTTGGTAAGGTCTTCCACGTCTATCTCACGGAAATTCCCCAGGCCGGAATGGACTGTAAGAAAGGCAAAACGGCAATCTTTTATCTCTAAGCGTTTCATTAATTCCCGGCTGAAATGAAAGCCCGCCGCCGGAGCGATCACAGCGCCTTCTTCGGAAGCGAAAATATTTTGATAACGCTCTTCGTCTTCCGGCTCTACAGGGCGGTCTATGTATTTGGGTAGCGGCGTTTCGCCCAATGCGTACAACGCTCGTTTGAACTCATCATGGTCGCCGTCAAACAAGAAGCGGAGCGTACGTCCGCGCGAGGTTGTATTGTCTATTACTTCGGCCACCATCGAATCATCCTCGCCAAAGTACAGTTTGTTGCCGATACGTATCTTACGCGCCGGGTCTACCAGCACATCCCATAAACGTAATTCCTGATTTAATTCGCGCAGAAGAAAGACTTCAATGCGCGCACCCGTCTTTTCTTTATTTCCATACAATCGCGCCGGGAATACCTTTGTGTTGTTGAAGATAAACACATCCTTTTCGCCGAAATAATTCAAAATATCTTTAAATATTTTATGTTCAATTTCGCCTGTTTTACGGTGGACAACCATCATTCTCGACTCGTCTCTGTTTTTCGCAGGATACAGCGCAACGAGGTCGTCCGGTAGATTAAATTTGAATTTTGACAGTTTCATACTTATTATATGCTTTCTTTTGTTTCTATCTCAATACGATCTAAAAAAGAGCCGATGTCTTCCGGCTCCATACACATAGCAAGGGTTATATCGCCGATACGTATGCGCTCCAAGGCCGTAAGATGTGCGCCCGAATCAAGCGCCTCGCCTATATCGCGGGCCAATGCACGGATGTAGGTTCCTTTGCTGCATACCACTCTTATTTTAATAACAGGCAGGTCACAGGCCAATAGCTCCAGTTCGTCTATCACTAAGGTTTTGGGCTGAAGTTCTACCTCACGTCCTTTGCGGGCGAGCTTATACGCCCTCCGGCCATCCACTTTTACCGCCGAAAAAGCAGGCGGTACCTGCTGGATGGTTCCGGTAAACCGGCTAAGCGCCTCTTCCACCTTCGCGCAGGTAATATGCTCCGTAGGATATACCGCATCCACTTCCTGCTCCAGATCGAACGACGGGGTAGTTGCTCCCAGCCGGAGCGTTGCCACGTATTCCTTTGTCTGGTATTGAAACTCGTCAATGCGTTTGGTAGCCTTTCCCGTACAAAGAATCATAACGCCTGTAGCCAATGGGTCTAATGTGCCGGCATGCCCTACTTTTATTTTCTTCACATCCAGTTTGCGCGATAGCTTATAGCGAAACCTGTTTACCAAATCGAAAGAAGTCCAATGTAACGGTTTATTGAAGTAAAGTACCTCTCCTGAAAAAAAATCCATTAAATGATCTGTAAATTATGTCCTGTTAATATCAATAATAATATAATACCTCCCACAATGATACGATAGTAACCGAACAGTTTAAACCCGTATTTGGTTACGTATCCGATAAAGAATTTGATAGCAAGCATAGCCACAACAAACGCCACTACATTACCTATAACCAATGCCGGCATGTTTTGGTTCAATACTTCCGCCCCGCCCGGCTCCATAAAGAGTTTAAGCATCTTGAAAGCAGTGGCGGCAAACATCGTGGGAACAGCTAAAAAGAATGAAAACTCAGCGGCTGCCTTGCGCGATAATTTCTGCGCCATACCGCCTACGATCGTAGCCATCGAACGCGATACGCCCGGAATCATGGCGATACATTGAAAGAGTCCGATATAAAAAGCTTTCTTCTCGGTCAGTTCCTGCGATGGGCCGGGATGGTTGAACAGTTTATCAACAAACAGCATAAAGATACCGCCGATGATCAGCATCGTGGCTACCACCCAAACATTCTCAAGCATATCATCAATAAAATCACTGCCAAGGAAACCGATCACCGCGGCAGGAATAAACGCCACCAGCAGTTTCCAGTAAAAATCATATACGTGAAGAAAGCTTTTCAATCCGGTGATCTTCCCTTTATTCAGATGAAAAAAACGCTTCCAGTATAAACAAACTACCGAAAGGATGGCCCCAAACTGAATAATAACGGTAAATGCTTTTACAAAATCCGTACTCTCAATACCCAGCAGATGCTGCGTTATGACCATGTGTCCGGTAGACGATACCGGCAGAAACTCCGTTAGCCCTTCTACTATAGCAATAATAATAACTTCTACAGTACTCATCAGGCTCCCTTTTTATCTTTGCTGTTCGTTAAAATAGCGGCCACCATCAATCCGAAACCAATCATGCAAACAACAGGCGCCACTACGATCCGGCGCGTGCTGAATATCGCCGGGTTGAAAGATGCGTCTTCTACGCCGCCGCCGCTCATCAGGGCAAAACCAATAATTATAATGACCACCGAAATAGCGATCAGTATGAAATTCTCTTTACCAAAAGCAAAATCTTCTCTATTCATTTGTCAGTATGTTTTTATATATAATACATTTTATCAGCTTCCATGCGCAGATACCTGTTTACGGCAAAGTAAGTAGCGATAACCGAAAGCAGGATACCCATTACAAAAACCGAAAAGAAGACGAGTATCAGCAAGCCCGTATCAAGCATTTTTACAAATCCCGACAATTCGTTTTGCAGATAATATAACGCGCCAATAAGCATCAATATTGCCACGATAGAGGCTATTATACCGCTTATAATATTGTAATTGATAAACGGCCGCCGGATAAAGCCGGCCGTAGCCCCCACCAACTGCATCGTATGGATAAGGAAACGCTGGGAGTATATCAGCAGCCGGATGGTATTGCTGATAAGCACAAACGAAATGACCATCAGGATAAGCGCCAGGGTAAGCAACACGATACTGACCCGCTGCATATTCTCATTCACGATCTGCATCATATCTTTCCGGTACAAGAGCTCCGAGACGGATGTATAGGTTTTGATTTTCCGTTCGATCACCTGCAAGCTATCCTCATTGGCGTATTCGGAATAAAGCTTCACCTCAATAGACGCCTGCAAGGGATTGTAACCGAGGAACACTTCGGGATTTTCGCCCAACTCCTCCTCCAGTTCCTTTGCAGCTTGTTCTTTCGAAATATATTCGGTAGACTTAATAAAGGGCTGGCTGTTGAGGCTTTTCTGAATACGTTTGATCTCAGCTTCGTTTTGCTCGTCTTTCAGGATAACTGAAAAAGAGATGTTTTCTTTTACATAGTTAGACAGCTTATTCCCCAGCAGGCCCAATAAGAAAATCAACCCTAAAAGAAAAAGTACCAAAGCAATACTAATAGTAGAAGTAAAACGGGAATTAAAAAAAGAAACAGAACTAACCTTTTTATTTTCAGCCATCAGACGTAC
>JAISCM010000215.1 GCA_031265595.1 Tannerellaceae bacterium | reverse complement strand
GGCAGGAGTCATTATGGGAGTCGTGGTGGTAGTGCTGCTCACCGTATCAGGACAAGTGATGAAAGCGGCCAACAGTAATCCGGCGGAAGTGGTAAAAAGCGAGTAGGTCTTAGGATAATACCTGTTCAAGCATCGCCAATTGTTCTTTATACTTTTGAAGATTCGTATCTTTCAATTTGTGGATATTTAGCAATTTCCATTTTATAGCTGGATAGTTGCTTTCTCAATCGTTCTCTAACTCGGCCAAGGACTGAACGGATATTTTTCAAATCCACATCTCTGCTTTTGCCGACTGATATATAGGTCAAGTCTATATCAACTGACAGACGCGGCATATTCAGACAAAACAGATTAATTGCAGTTCCTCCATGGAGAGCAAATACGTCTTCTTTTGCTACTTCCGGCAATATATCCAGCAGGAGCGCTACTTGTTTTTTATATGCTTCTTTCACTCTACTAAATCTTTGGGTAATACTAAACTATATTTTGGCGTCAATACACCGTTGGGGGTGATACTTCTGTTGCCGGAGCCAAGGCTTATTTTCGTTTGATCTATGTGTTTAAACCAGCTATGTCCGGCACGTTCTGCAAAATAGAGAAAAAGTCTCTTAATTTTGATGGATTTACATTCTTCCAGCAACTCCTGTACCTGTTTGGGACGTAATGTAGATAGTCCTTCCATTAACTCATACGCTTCATGCAGAGAAAATTCTTTTGGGCATAACGACAGAGATTCTATCATTGCTCTGGCAGGACTTGATATTTTCGTTTCTATCATCATTTCCTGATAATCCGTTATGCCAACAGTATCATTTCTGAAAAGAGATGCGTTGAATACTTGATAGTCAACATCCCATTTATTATTCATAAACCAAGAGGGTAGTTTCGTTTGCCCTGGGGCAAATAGAGTCGCTGCATTTGAGGTGAATCGTAGATAATGAGTGTTGCCATGTAATTCCAATGCCGAACGTCCTCCATAATGGAGGTTTATAGTTGCCTGAAACTGCAACGCTGAAAGAGCGCCGAATAGCGACAACGTATCTCCAGACTTTACCATTGCTCCTTTGCCGATAGACTCCAACCAGCCGTTATTTCTATATCGCTGTTGCAACTCGTATGAATATCCTTTAGAAACCAACCATGAAGAGAGCAATACAAGGCCTTTCGGATATTCTTGCATCAGTCTCCTGATCTTGGAAGGTTTAATTTGTACATCTTCATTCATACTGAAAGTATAGATATAGACGCAAAGATAAATTAATTTTCCGAAAACAACCCTCTCTGACTTGTATTTGTGTGTAACTCTAATTTTTAAATTGCTGAATTAAAATTACCTTTGCAAAGTTATTAAAATCAGGTTAAAGAATAAACAACATTACATATCTTATTGTTAACTTTGCAAATGACGAATCAATTAAGTAAGATGAAAATGAGTATACAAGAACGGTTGGCCACCCTTCGGGAAGTGATGACAAGGCGCGGGATAGATGCCTGTATTATCCCAAGTTCCGATCCGCATCTGAGCGAGTATGTGCCTGCCAGGTGGAAGTCGCGTGCGTGGATATCCGGTTTTACAGGATCGGCAGGGACGGTTGTTGTTACTGCTGCTAAGGCGGGGTTATGGACGGATTCACGTTATTTCCTGCAAGCTGCCGGACAGCTAAAGGGTACAGGTGTCGATCTATATAAATTGGCGCTCCCGGAAACGCCTTCCATTCACGACTTCCTGCTGCATGAGCTGAAAGAAGGACAAACGGTAGGGCTCGACGGACAATCATACAGTGTGGCGGATACCCGTCTCTTAGACAAAAAACTGACCAGGAAAGGGATCAGGCTACATACGTCTATCGACTTGATTGATGAGATATGGGCCGACCGGCCGGCGATTCCTGACAACAAAATCTTTGAACTTCCGGTAGAACGAACAGGCCAGTCCGTACACGATAAGCTGAATGCCATTAACGACAGGCTTCATAAAGCAGGCGCCGACTGCCTGGTGTTATGCGCTTTGGACGAAATTGCCTGGACATTTAATATACGCGGAAATGATGTGAATTATAATCCGGTGGCGGTAAGCTACGCTTTCGTTTCCGAAAATGAAACCGTATTATTTATTTCTCCTGAAAAGCTAACGCCCGAAATTGCAGCACATCTGAAACAGGAAGGGGTTATACTGGCCGATTACAATCAGATCATACCTTACCTCGCCCAATTGCCGGAAGAGACGATTGTCTTTATTGATCCTGCCCGTACAAATGCCGCCTTGTTCAATGCTATACCTAAAGGATGCGAAATCATTGAAGGCATTACGCCTGCCAATCAGTTGAAAAGCATAAAGAACCCGGTGGAGATAGAAGGATTCCGCAATGCGTTGGTAAAAGACGGCATTGCGCTCACCCGTTTCTATATATGGCTGGAAAAACAATTGGCCGAAGGAAACAGGGTGACGGAGCTAAGTAGCGCCGAAAAGCTATCCGCCTTACGCGCCGGACAACCTTTATATATATCCGACAGCTTTAATACGATCTGCGGGTATGGCCCTCACGGAGCGATTGTGCATTACAGCGCTACGCCGGAAACGGATGCGGAAATCAAGCCGGAAGGTATCTTACTTATGGACTCGGGCGGGCAATACTTAGATGGCACCACCGATATTACCCGCACCATTGTGCTGGGAGAGCCTACCGAACAGATGAAAAAAGATTTTACCCGTGTATTAAAAGGTACGATAGGGATTGCCAAGTGTAAGTTTCCCGCCGGTATACGGGGGTGCCTGATCGACGCCTTTGCCCGTAAAGCCTTATGGGACGCCGGCATACAATACCTGCATGGCACCTGCCACGGGATAGGCCATTGCCTGAACGTGCATGAAGGGCCGCAAAGCATCCGTATGGAAGAAAACCCCGTTGTACTGGAACCGGGCATGGTGATGAGCGACGAGCCCGCCATGTATCGGGAAGGCCAGTACGGCATACGAACCGAAAACATGGTGTTAGTCATAGAAGACAGTGAAACAGAATATGGCAAGTTCCTTACTTTCGAGACCTTAACCTTATGCTATATTGATACCCGGTTAGTTATACCTTCCATGCTCTCGGTACGCGAACATGCCTGGTTGAACAAATATCATCAGATGGTATATGATAAACTAAGCCCGCATCTTACGGAAGAAGAAAAAGCGTGGCTAAGAGAAAAAACAAAAGAAATATAAATTAATTGTCAATTAAAAACAGATGGCTTTAATCAAATCGGTAAGGGGATTTACTCCGAAAATAGGAAAAGATACGTATCTGGCAGACAATGCCGCTATTATCGGAGATGTTGAAATAGGTGAAGGATGCAGTATCTGGTTCGGAACAGTGCTGCGCGGTGATGTAAATTCCATTCGTATCGGAAACGGGGTGAATGTTCAGGATGGCTCGGTACTGCATACATTATATGAAAAGTCGATCATTGAAATCGGCGACGACGTCTCCATCGGACATAACGTAACCATACACGGGGCAACGATTTGCGACGGCGCCTTAATCGGCATGGGATCAGTCGTTTTAGATCATGCGGTGATAGGCGAGGGAGCGATAGTGGCCGCCGGCTCGGTAGTGCTGAGCCATACAATCGTAGAGCCCGGAAGCATTTATGCCGGCGTACCTGCCAAATTCGTAAAAAAGGTAGACCCCGAACAATCCAAAGAAATCAATCAAAAAATAGCGCACAATTATCATATATATGCCGGATGGTATAAGTAGTCAGTAGTCACAGTAGTCAGAGTAGTTAAGTAGTCAAGTAGTCAAGTAGTTTCGAACGACTTTACCCACTTAACTACTTAACTACTCTGACTACTTTGACTACTTGACTACTGACTACTTGACTACTTTAAAATATTATTACCATGAAAACAAAACAGTTGTATTTAATCGTTTCCATTTGCCTGTTGGCGTCTTGTACTGCTTCTTCCCGGCAGGAAGAGGAGAGGGAGATCAGTTATGATTTGCCGGTGACATTCAATCCGCCGGCTTATATTTGCTATAAAGCGCCGGCTGCTATTACAATAGACGGTATCCTGTCGCCCGGAGAATGGGATTTGGTACCTTGTATGTCTGCCTTTGCCGATATTGCAGGGGATACGCAACGCAAGCCCTTTCTGCAAACAAACGTAAAAATGGTCTATAATGATCAGGGGCTTTATATAGCAGCCCGGATGGAAGAGCCGAATATTCGCGCTGATATGACGGAACATGACTCTCCGCTGTATCTGAATAATAATTTCGAGTTTTTCTTCAATCCTACCAATGATACGCATAACTATGCAGAGTATGAGGTAAACGCCCTGGGCACGGAATGGGACTTATTCCTTACCAAGCCCTACAGAGACGGAGGATTAGCCTTTAGCAACTGGGAATTTATGGGTATGGAATCTGCCGTACATATCAACGGAACAATAAATAACCCCGACGACACGGATACATCCTGGAGCGTAGAAATATTCCTTCCCTGGCCATCCATTTACCAATTAACGCCGGGGAAAAACAAACCGGAGGCCGGCGAGCAGATACGAGCCAACTTCTCGCGCGCCGAATGGGAGGAAAATAAGGAAGGTAGCCACTTCTGGGCATGGGCGCCAAGTAATGTAAAAAACATCCATTTGCCCGAATTTTGGGGATTCGTCCAACTATCCGACCGGCAGGCAGGCACAGGCGAAGAAACCTTCATAAAGCATCCCGACGAAGAAACCAAATGGATATTGCGCAACCTGTATTACCGGCAACAGCAATATCACAAAGCTTTCGGCGAATATGCCGCTTCACTTGCCGGATTAAAGGCAGACGATGTATGCCCGGAAGGATCAATCGCCCGGCTTACGTTAAGCAATACGCCGTCTATGTACGAAATCACTCTCCCCTCGTCCAACGGACGGGTTTGGAGTATCCGGCAAGACGGGATGGTATGGAGTGATTGAAGAAAAGGTATTATCTTTCTTTGATCCATTCGGACAGGTCGCGCAAGGCTTCTTCGTTAAATGTCTCCTCTATGGCTCCATACTCGTCGGGGAGGCCTGTCGTGGCTGTCTGGAAAAGATGATTCAGGTTGAAATAGGGTTTCGTCCGGACATTTTTATTGCCATTGGCTGTAATATCATTTAGTATGGCCGAAAGGTTCTCGCCGGAAGGTACTTGCAAATCGCGCATTCCATTTAAGGCGAAGACCGGACAGTGGATATTTTTAAAGTATGCTGCCGGATCATATTGCAGGAAGCTGACCATCGCCGGAGAAGACAATTGCTGAATGGCCGGTTCGATTTGTTTTTCTATCGGCGTGCCAGTGAATAGTTTTGTAATGCCTTCCCTTAGTTCGTAGGCGCTTTTTGCCTCTATGGCTATTTGTTGGGCTTCTGCCATATAGGCGTTGTACTGATTGATATATTCGTCAGGGATAGAAGAAGCCTGGAAGAGGGCTTTCCGTTGCATCGCCAGTAATTCCGTTCCCGTAACTCCTATGCCGGCCAAGGTGATGATAAAAGCCGGTATCTTTTGCGAAGCCAGCATAAAGGCAATACTGCCGCCTTCGCTATGCCCGATAAGCCCTATTTTATCCTTGTTTATTTCGTTCCTTGTTTTTAGATAAGCAACGGCTGCCTTTGCATCTGTTGCAAAATCGGCCAGCGTAGCTTTACTGTAATCTCCCTGCGACTCTTCTACTCCCCGGTCGTCAAAGCGCAAGACGGCTATTCCCTGGCGTGTCAGATAATCGGCCAATACAAGGAAAGGCTTATGCCCCACTATCTCCTCATTCCTGTTTTGCGGACCGCTGCCCGATAGTAATACCACAGCCGTAACGTTATCCGCCTGCTCGGGCAAGGTAAGTGTTCCGGCCAGGCGGATACCGGCTTCCTCGTTTTCGAACGTTATATTCTCCGTCTGATACGGAAAAGGGGGTAGCGGCTCCTGCGAATGGACGGCGGAGGGTATTTCTGTGTGCGACAAATCCAGTTGCAGCGTTTGCCCCATCTGCGTAAACGAGCCCCGGATGATTCCGTCTTTGCCTACGGTTCCTTTATACAAAAAATCAATATTGTCTATACGTATCACTATCTCATTATTCTTGCAGGTTACAGCCGTTACGGGAATCTCTTCCTTTGTCTGATCGGGGCTCTGCATGGTAGCGGAATACTCGTAGCCGGATTGTTTAATGTCAAAAACAATCCGCATGGTGAATCCTCTCATATCAATACTTCCATACCACTTACCGGTAATATCGGACGAATATGAACAGGAAGATACAGAGAACAGAAGCAACACGGATAGAATCAAAATCTGTTTCATTTTCAGGTATATTTTATTTTTTCAGACAATCTTATATTAATGAATACAAATATAGCCGGTTATTTCTTTTTTACAACTATTCTGCGATTCTAACTTGTTTTTTTCTACCGGCTTTTTTTATTGTTACCGGCGAAATGTATATGCCAGCCCTATCCCATAGCTATCTACGCCTACCGACGGGAGTATGACCAAATGACTCGTCTTATCCTTTATCCCGAATATCTTATGAAAGACGGGAAGCATCAGATAGCCCACTTCGGCGCTTGCAATACCAATTCCGGCGCCGGTAACGACGTCGCTTAACCAATGTTTTCTGTTTACTATCCGTAAAGCGCCTGTGCCTGCCGCAACAGTATATCCGGCAATACCAATCCAGGGGGAGGTATCTTTATATTCCTTAAACAGTATGTGCGCTCCGACAAAAGCAGTAGCCGTATGCCCGGACGGGAAAGACTTGCTGTTAGAGCCGTCGGGGCGCATAACATGTATGGAGCTTTTCATGGTTCGCACTACCGCTCCTGCGGCAATATAAGATGTTGCCATCACAATTGTACGATCCCTGAAGTTATGTTTTGCTTTTACTCCCATAAAGCTCAGTCCATAAACGGCAAGTGCAGGAGCATACTGTGAATAATCATCAACAGGTATTTTCGTTTGCAAATGTTTGTTTACTTCATTATGGATACTATGATCCAATTCCCGCAGCGGCTTGCTTACCCTTGTTATAATCCCATAGGATATACAGGCTGCCGGCACAATAAATTTAGCATAAGAAGCATTGAATATCGTACTCCTTTTATAACTTTTATCAAGGCTGAATGCCATTTGCTTATCTACATACGCCGAATCGGGTATTTGTGCATAAATAGAAATAGCCGGCATTATCAATAGAATAACTGTAAGAATATATTTCATCATATTTATAGATGTAGAAAAACATGTCCCTTTGCATGCAAACATACGATATTTTTTCAAAAGTACTCCCAAGTAAGCGATGGAATCTGCGGCCTGTTTCCTCTCGCGCGAGTTGATATTGATTTATATTTCTATATTAATAGTATAGAATACCGGAATAAATTCAACCCGTATGTTATACATTCAAAAATAAACATTAGCTTTGCAAAAACAAAAAAGGCTATGCTGATTATTACATCAAGAGAATTTAGGGCTAACCAAAAGAAGTATTTTGACTTGGCAGAGAAAGAAACCGTACTTGTTACCCGCAGGAACGGGAGACCAATCAGCATCAACGCGTCTAATGATGAAGATATTCCTACCCCGATGGAGTTTGCGTCCATTCAAAAAGGATTGGATGACGTCCGCAACGGTCATACCTACGAGATGTATCCCAGCGAAACATTAGATGAATTTATGAACAGGATAGAGGAATGTATAGAATAGAGTTTGCAAAGGAAGCTGTAAAAGATATTTTAAAACTCCGAAAATCAGACAATCAATCGTACAAGAAATTCGAAAAGATTATCGCCGAGATAAAAGAACATCCATATACAGGTACCGGACACCCCGAACCGTTGAAATATATTCAAGGCATGTGGTCAAGAAAGTTAGATAAGAAAAATCGAATCCGCTACACTGTGAACGAGGAAATCGTGACAGTATATGTTGTATCTGCATTGGGGCATTACGGCGATAAGTAAACCGCTTCTCTAATCATAGAAGAGAAAGGAGTGACATTTTATTTGTTATCTGTATCTTTGCAAAATGACAAAACATTTTTAAACGATATACATCATGAAAAGAAACAAACTTTGGATGGCTTTCTTTGCTTTGGGGATTGCGCTATCCGTGCAGGGCCA
>JAISCM010000199.1 GCA_031265595.1 Tannerellaceae bacterium | reverse complement strand
ATATAAACGCCGGCCCCCGCCAGATAACCGAGCAAAGCCAATAAAGAAATACGTTTGAGGTACCAGATAAAGTCTATCTTTTCCAAGCCCATAACAACAACGCCCGCCGCCGAACCGATGATCAGCATGCGTCCTCCCACGCCGGCGCAATAAGCCAGAAACTGCCAGAAGACGCCGTCTTGTACGAAGTTCGCCAGATAAGAAGGATCAACGGAAGCGGCAACCATCGCCTCGGTAGCCACCGGATACATACCAATCGCTCCGGCCACCAACGGTACGTTATCGACAACGGCCGAGAGCGCGCCGATAATTAAATTGACGGCATATACATTCCCGATATTCACATCCATCCAGGTAGAGAAATCGCCCAGTATGCCGGCACACCGCAGCGCATCAACGGCAAGTAATATGCCAAGGAAGAACAAAAGCGTGGAACCGTCTATCCGGTGAACCACCTTAGAGAGCCGCAGCTTTAGCTCTTCGGGGATGGAATCTCGCCGGTACATAATTTCTGTATAGACCCACAGAATACTAACGCCTAACAGTATACCCATGAACGGAGGGAGATGGGTGATGGTCTTAAATACCGGAACAAACAGCAAGCAGCCTACCCCCAGGATAAGGATTGATAATTTCTCGTTCGTTTTGAGCTCTTTTAGTAATTCGTTGTCTTCCTCCCTATTATGGATGTTATGAGGCGATGATACGTCGCCATGCAAAAACCTCCGGGCGATCAATACGGGCACAAGCGCCGACACAAGGCTTGGCAGGAAGAGATGCGGGATAGTAGCCGACGAAGATATATTCCCCCTCACCCATAGCATAATGGTGGTAATATCTCCGATAGGAGACCAGGCGCCCCCGCTATTGGCCGCTATAATAATAATACTGCCGAAGACCCACCGCTCTTTATAGTTACCTATCAGCTTACCGATCAATACGATCATTACAATAGCCGTAGTAAGATTATCCAGTACTGCGGACATAAAGAAGGTGATCGTAGCAATCATCACCAATAGCTTACGCTTGTCTTTGGTGGTAATACGGTTGGTGATGAACATAAATCCCCCATGTGCGTCGATCAGTTCAACGATCAGCATCGCCCCGATCAGGAAGATCAGCGTCTGGGCGATGTCGCCAACGCTTTCCAGTATCTGATGTTCAACAACATATTTAGTCAACTGTTCCTTATAAGGCAGATTGGCTAAATCCGGTACGGATTGGATAAATTTATCCACTTCTCCGGGAGAAGCGGCAGGTATCAGGTTCCACACCGTAGAAAGGGTATACAGTACCCACAAGATAATCCCGGTAAGCAGGGCAGTCCCTGATTTGTTTAATTTAAGTGGATGCTCTAAGGCGATGAGCAAATACCCCACCAGAAAAATGACAATCATTAAGGTTATCATACGTTTCAGTATTTAAGTTTAAATGTTAAGTAATACAAATGTAAAAAAATATATTGAGAGAAGTCCTAATTCTTCGAACATCTTTTTATAATCTTTTGCTTTCTCCTGTAATGGCTTAGGATATGCCCGCGAAGAAGAGGGCATCCGGTACACCCGGATCATCCTGCCGCCGATAAGGCATGGGGCGAAAGAGCCTGTCTTCGGCGCATCAAAAGATACTACGGAGCGCAGTGTGTCCATCGCTTTCTGGCCGGTGATCACGAAGGCTTCGCAGGCAGGGATCTTATCCAATACCTCTTCCGGGGTAAAGGGAGTTACCACTTCAAGGAATTTATCCGACGCATTGTCTTTTAAGCGGATCACTTCCATGGCCGTATCGCCCAGCGCAATCCCTTTTTCGCGGCAAAACAGCCGGGCTTTCTTTTCATCAAACGCTTTCCCCGGCGCGGCCACAAAATAATCCTTGTCTGCATAAAAGACGAGGCCCAGTATCCTCCACATATCATTCTGGAAGTTCGGATAATAGAAATTCATCGACCAACGCTCCCGGGGAGGAGGAAAGCTTCCCAGCATCAGTAGTTTTGTATTTGGGGGCAGATCGAAGCCCAGCGGATGCTGTTCCGTTTTCCTGTTTTCCATATAGCGCTTTTGTTTCCTGATTTATTCAAATACGGCCTTGTACCAGGCCAGTTTCTTGTATTCCTGATTCAGGTACGGAAAGTATTCCTGCCTGATGTAAGTAGTTAAGCCGGAATGGCGTTTTATATCGAATCCCATCCAACTGCTGGAGCCGGTAAGGAAAGAAGGCGTGGCATCCTTATAGGGTACACATTCGTTCAGCAAAGCGTTCAATTCCTGTGCAGGCGCATCGTCGCTTAGTATGCGGGAGTAGTAATCTTCAAAATCGAAAAACAACCGGTACGAATACCTGTCGAAATGCTGCACATCGTACGGATTGACGCCGTTTATCTTCCCATCGTCGATATATTGATGCAGAAAAGCGCCCAGGTCGGCAAGCTTCTCTGTTTTGATCAGGCTCACTGTGACCGACTTATAATACGCATCACTTTCGTTCATAAGGGTAAAGATGTTTCGCGTAAAGGCTTCCAGCTTCGGTTCTTTTTCAAAAAGGTAGTTTAAAGAAGAAGCATATATTTCTTTAAACCCGGGCGAAAGCAGCTCGGCAGATGAAGCAATGATATAGTTGGTTTTATCCTTTAGCTCGTAAGCCACCTCGATGCCGGCAGAGAAACAAGTCTCGAAAACAATAAAATCGAAATAGCCGGCCGGTATAGCGGCGGCCATATCAGTAAGCTCCATTTCGTCTTTACCATCTTTAAAAAAGGAACGGGGCGAGGCTAACGTAGCTTCGGGCAGCCAACCGGAAGCGTGCGAGAAAATAATAAGTCCATACGAATCTGCCGGGTAGAGGGAAATAGCGTCGTTCAATACACGTTTGAAAACGTTCGGATCGGCAGAGTTTTCATTGGCAAATTCCCGGACTGTTTTAATTTTATTCACGCCCTTCTCCGTATATACTTCCATCAGGCCGGAATTTCCTACGGCCGTATCCTGGTAAATGATAAGATTCCCGTTCCGGCCATTCCAGCCTTCCAGCATGGATTGAATTTTATCTTCATACCCTACCTTCAGGTTATTATCCCGCCCTATATAAGCAATAACCGTTCGCTTATACGTATCTTTGTTGCTTGTACAATCCCAGTCGCAGGAAGCAAACAGGGAGAAGCCTGTTATGATATATGACAAATAAAATAGTTTATAAGACAGTTTCATGGTGCAAATTTAGAAAAAAAACGAATAATAATGTAATTCAATAGTTTTTATTTACATATAGACTAAGTATATCTATAACAGTTGCCGGGCGGATCTTGTTCATTAACTTTTGAAAACCACTTGCAACAATTTGTTTGCCGACATATATCGGCAATACTGCCGACATATATCAACAATATTGCCGACATATATCAACAGTATTGCCGATATATGTCGGCAAACAAATTAGTGCAAACGGTTTTCAAAAATTATCAGGAGAAACGTTTCTGAACACGTAAATCTAATTAATCTGTCAAAGTAGCGATTATCTCAATATATATATATATCTTTACTGCCGAATTGATGTGGACAGATTTGAATTGCTTGCAACCACAGGAAAAAATGCTAAAAACAATAGGCCTTTACTATTGCCGTTACCAGGTAAGTTAATGCAATCCCTCCTTTCAATTCAAAGTAACCTTAAAGCCGTTAAGGCTTTAGTATTTTTTAATTATCAAATTTAGTAAAGAGATGAGTTATTTATTTACCTCCGAATCGGTGTCTGAAGGGCACCCCGATAAAGTAGCCGATCAAATATCGGATGCTTTGCTTGATGAGTTTCTGGCTTACGACCGGAACTCTAAAGTAGCTTGCGAAACCCTTGTTACAACCGGACAGGTTGTGCTGGCTGGAGAAGTTAAATCAAGCGCCTACGTAGATGTACAAGAAGTGGTGCGCGATGTGATCGAACAAATTGGCTATACCAAAAGCGAATATCAGTTTGAAGCCAAATCGTGCGGCGTATTTTCATCCATTCACGAACAGAGCGGAGACATAAACCGTGGCGTAGAGCGTGAAAACCCATACGACCAGGGCGCCGGCGACCAGGGCATGATGTTCGGCTATGCTACCAATGAGACGGACAACTATATGCCGCTCGCCTTAGACCTGTCGCACAGCCTGCTGCAAGAACTGGCCTCTATACGCAAAAACGAGCCTGAACTGATGCCTTACCTGCGCCCGGATGCCAAAAGCCAGGTTACGATAGAATACGAAGATAACGGTTCGCCCCGCCGGATCGATACCATTGTTATATCCACGCAACACGACGAATTTATCAAACCGGAAGGGATCACACAGGCGGAAGCCGATAAGGCCATGCAGCAACGTATCATCCTTGATGTAAAGAATATCCTTATCCCCCGCGTAAAAGCTTCTTATCCTGTGCATGTACAAGCCTTGTTCAGCGACAATATCAACTATCATGTAAATCCTACCGGGAAGTTTGTTATTGGCGGCCCGCACGGAGATACGGGATTGACGGGGCGAAAGATCATCGTAGATACGTATGGGGGCAAAGGAGCGCACGGCGGCGGCGCCTTCTCGGGCAAAGATCCTTCTAAAGTAGACCGCTCGGCAGCTTATGCAGCCCGGCATATTGCTAAAAACCTGGTGGCAGCAGGCGTCTCCGACGAGCTATTAGTACAGGTATCTTATGCCATCGGCGTAGCCAGGCCTATGAATATCTTTGTTAATACATACGGACGCTCAAAAGTAAACCTTAGCGACGGCGAAATTGCAGATAAAGTAGGGCAATTATTCGATATGCGCCCCAAAGCCATCGAAGAACGGCTGAAACTGCGTAATCCTATCTATCTGGAAACAGCCTCATACGGACACATGGGGCGTAAGCCGGAAACGAAAACAAAGACGTTCAACTCACGCTATAATCCGGAGCCGGTAGACATAGAAGTAGAGTTGTTTACGTGGGAGAAATTAGACTACGTAGCGAAGATAAAAGAAGTATTTACTCTCTGACAAACCGGGAGTCGGAAGCCGGAAGCCGGATAGCGCCGGGTTTTATTTCTGGCTTTCGACTCTCTTTACTTTCTTGAACAGATCGGAAGCGAAGATAAAGTCGTTCAGCGCTTCATTATTTGAACTCATGATCTGGTCTTTGTCGCCCTGCCATTCCTTTATACCTTCTTTAATAAATACGATATTCTCGCCGATATTGATAACGGAGTTCATATCATGCGTATTGATGATCGTTGTCATCTTATATTCTACCGTAATATCATGGATGAGGTCGTCTATCAGCAAGGCAGTCTTTGGATCCAGACCAGAATTAGGTTCGTCGCAAAACAAATACTGTGGCTTCAAAGCAATTGCCCGCGCTATGGCCGCCCGTTTCATCATCCCCCCACTTATCTCGGAGGGATACAGATGCTCGGCATCAAGAAGGTTGACGCGTTCGAGGCAGAGCATTGCCCGCTTTTCACGCTCTTTATACGAATCATCGGAAAACATATCCAGGGGAAACATCACATTCTCGAGCACAGTCATGCTATCAAACAGAGCAGAGCCCTGAAACAACATGCCCATCTCGCGGCGAAGTGCATTTAATTCCTTTTTCCCCATACCAATCAGTTTCCGCCCATCGTAGAAGATCTCTCCGGAGTCGGGCTGCATCAGTCCGATAATATTTTTCAGTAAAACTGTCTTTCCCGAGCCGCTCCGTCCGATGATCAGGTTCGTTTTACCGGTTTCAAAGACAGCGCTGATGTTATACAAAACGGTTCGTCCTTCAAATGACTTGGTAAGATTCTTAACTTCTATCATATTACGTAAGCATTAAGTGGGTAAGAATAACTTCGGCCAGCAGGATCATAATACTGCTCATTACAACAGCATTCGTACTGGCTTTGCCTACATCCAGCGCGCCGCCTTTTACATTATATCCAAAGTAAGCGGCAATGGACGATATGATAAAGGCATACACAACAGATTTGATGATAGAATACCAGATATAGAAGGAATTAAAATAGAATTGCAACCCATACTCAAAGGAAGAAGGCGTCATCTTTGTATCTAAGTAGCTGGCGCAAATGCCTCCGATTATTCCGGTAAACATACTAAAGACAACAAGCACGGGAATAAACAACATCAGCCCGGCGATCTTGGGCATGATAAGAAAGTTGGCCGAATTAACCCCCATGATCTCCATGGCGTCTATCTGTTCGGTAATACGCATCGTCCCTATTTCCGAAGCAATATTGCTTCCCACCTTCCCGGCCAGGATCAGACACATGATAGACGACGAGAACTCAAGCAAGATGATCTCGCGCGTAGTATAGCCTATCGTAAACTTAGGGATCAGCGGCGTATTGATATTCAGTGATATCTGGATAGCAATTACCGTACCGATAAAGACAGATATAATAACAACAATCCAGATCGAATCAACACCAAGCTTGTATATTTCCCGGATCAGTTGTTTGAAAAACATACTCCAGCGGTCGGGAAGAGCAATCGCTTTTTTCATCAACAACACATATTCGCCCAGACGATGTAACGACTCATTCATTCGGATACCCATTAATTAAGGGGGCAAAGATAACAGAAATAATCAAAACACGAACGGCCATACGATGCTAATATTGGTACAAACGCTATTAATTAAAAGGGGGGACCTTCACAGGCTCCCCACTTAAAACTAACCCTAAATTAACAATTAGTTAATTCACAAAAAAGATAAGACGACTTTCATTCGAGAAAGTGTTTTAATTTGGAAACAAATGTAATATGATAACAGTGCTGATAAAGCAACTCTGTTTTTTTTTATTTACGTATTAAGGAAGCAACAGCTATCCGGTTGTTTTAATAATCGAAAGAAATCATACCGGTTCGCCAAATAAAGTGGCAGAAGAGGCATGGGTGATCCGTACAGTTACAAAATCCCCTACATGGAATTGTTTCTTATCGAAAATGACCACTTTGTTTTGGCTGGTTCGTCCGAACAACTGCTCGCGCGAACGTTTGGAGAAACCTTCTATCAATACGTCAAATTCTTTCCCTATAACGCGCCTGTTGCTTTCTTCCGATAAATGATTCTGAAGATCGATCATGCCTTGCAGTCGGCGTATTTTCTCTTCTTCGACAATATCGTCTGCCAGATGCTTCGCGGCATACGTGCCGGGGCGTTCCGAATACTTAAACAGAAAGGATGAATCATAGCCTACTTCCTTCATTAAGGAGAGCGTCTCCTGATAATCTTCTTCCGTTTCGGAATGGAAGCCGCAGAACAGGTCGGTAGAGATGGCGCAATCCGGTAAGATACGCTTAATAGCAGCAATCCGTCCGAGATACCATTCACGGGTATATTTACGGTTCATTGCCTTTAGTACACGCGAGCTTCCCGACTGGGCCGGTAAATGTATATGCTTACATATATTATAATAGGAAGCCATCACGTGCAAGGTTTCGTCGCTCATATCTTTCGGATGCGAAGTAGTGAAGCGAATACGCATAGCCGGCGCCTCCCGGGCTACCTTTTCTAATAATAAAGGAAATGTTACGATCGTATCATCCCCTTCTACGAAACGGTAGGAGTTGACATTTTGCCCCAGCAGAGTCACTTCCCTGAAGCCCTGTTCCTTCATGTCGCGCACTTCGTTCAGTATACTCTCAACGTCGCGGCTGCGTTCGCGTCCGCGGGTATAGGGGACGATGCAATACGTACAAAAGTTATTACATCCCCGCATAATAGAGATAAAACCGGAGATTTTCACCCCACCTATTTTAAGCGGTATCACATCTTTATAGGTTTCCTGCGTGGATAGTTCTACATTAATCGCCTTTTCGCCCTGCTCTACAGCGCCTACTAAATTGGGCAGATCCATATACGAATCGGGGCCTACCACTAAGTCTACCTGATGCTCATTGATCAGGGATTCTTTTACCCGTTCGGCCATACAGCCCAGTACGCCGATGATAAGGTGTTTCTTTTTCTTCCGAAACGACTGTAGATACTGCAAGCGGTTATATATTTTTTGTTCCGCATTGTCTCTTACCGAGCAGGTATTAAGAAATATGGCATCCGCTTCTTCCATTTCTGCCGTAATTTCATACCCATCCATCTGCATAACTGAGGCTACCACTTCGCTGTCCGTTACATTCATCTGGCAACCGTATGTTTCAATAAAAAGCTTTCGTTCTCTCTTGTTTTCAGACATATATACAATTCTTTTTTAAGTATTTTATAGTTTCTACGCATGTTAATAAGCATTAAATGTATCATTTTTTCAAAAATACTTATGAAAAAATTTGCGCATACAAAACTCTTATTTTACATTTGTATCGAAAAACGTAAATTTTTTCATAGTTAAGGTTTTGGTTAAATCGAATAAGGGTGGCTGCGAAGTTATCCTTATTTATTTTTATACTACTCCTTCATGCAGCCTATAGGAACTACCAAGACCCCATCCTTCCGGCGAAAGGCATATCGCCCGGTTCCGGTCAGCACCATTAGGAACCTTCTATCACCGCTCCCATCCCTTCCAGTTTTTCTCTTAGCAATTTATCTACTATTCGTTGTTTATATTGAATCACAGACTTGTTCATATCTTCTCTATTCTTTTGGATTTCATTTGCAAAGGTACACTTGCTTTCTGAAATTAGTCAATTTGGCGGATAGTTTTTAGTCAATTTGGCGACTTTTTATTAGTCAATTTGGCGAGACTAAAAGGCTATACCGGAAAAGCTATGGGCAACACCGGTTCGGCCTAAGAAATCTTCTCTTCTCTTTTTTTTCCATTTTACAATATTATTCCTATATTTGGAGCACAAAAGTAATCAAAGTTATGGACAACCTGGGCGACTGGCTTTATATTGTTATTTTAATTGCTGTTGGGATCAGCAGTCTTTTTAGTTCTGCAAAGAAAAAGAAACAGGCCGGACAAGCGCCTCAGCAGCCTATGCCGGAAACAGAAAACAAAGGTAGTAATGCGCCGAAGCCTAAAAGCTTCTGGGAATTGCTGGAGGAGATGCAGAGCGGAGGGCAAGCGCAGGAAGAAGCGCCGAAGCCTCAGCCCCGGCCCGTTGTTGTAACAGAGAAAAAGAAAAAAACGCAAGAAAAAAAGAAGCCGGCTACATCGTCTATACCCGCTTATCGCAGCGAAGGAATAAGCGCTTTTGGGGAAATGCCGGCCAGCCAACCGTTAGATTTAATAAACTTATCCGAAGAAGAAGCTTTTGCGCTACCGGCTGATTCTTTTCGTAGCGTGGACGAATTGAAAAAAGCTATTGTATACGCTGAAATACTCCATCGCAAATATTAAATCATAGATTCTTTTTAATACCTTTGCGACCTTAGAGTTCTGAAATAATAGGTATTTATCTTACATTTTAATTTTACTATCATGGCATTAAAATTTATTACACCTGAAGAAGCCGCTTCGTTGATTCAGCATGACGACAATGTGGGCTTTAGTGGTTTTACTGCTGCCGGATGCCCCAAAGCCGTTCCGACAGCTATTGCAAAAAGAGCAAAAGAAGAACATGAAAAAGGCAATCCGTTTCAGATAGGGATGTTT
The DNA here is from genome assembly GCA_031265595.1 of Tannerellaceae bacterium. The sequence continues at coordinate 3,610 of JAISCM010000199.1, read as the reverse complement.
ACCGGAGCTTCTACCGGCGACAAACTCGACGGAGAACTTGCACGCGCCAAAGCAATTAAATTTCGTACGCCTTATCAATCCAGCCCAGACCTGCGGGCGCTTTTAAACGCCAGAGAAACGCATTACTTCGACATGCATCTGTCTGAATTGGCACAGAGCTTACGCTATGGCTTTTTAGGAAAAGTAAACACAGCGATTATTGAAGCGGCCGACGTTACGGAGAACGGAGAGATTGTTCCTACCAACGCGGTTGGTATTACGCCTACTATCTGCCGCCTGGCCGATCGTATTATTGTAGAACTAAACAAGAAACATCCGAAGGAAATACGTGGTATGCACGATATTTACGAACCGGAAGACCCGCCCCGCCGCTGTGAGATCCCTGTTTATACGCCTTCTGACCGTATCGGGAAGCCGTATGTAAAGGTAGACCCTTCGAAGATTGCCGGCGTAGTGATCACCGAAGAAGAAAATGAAGGGGGCGCCTTCACCCCGATTGACGATGCTACGCTGGCTATCGGGCAAAACGTAGCGGCATTCCTTGTGGGAGAAATGAAAGCCGGACGGCTGCCGAAAGAGTTTGTGCCCTTGCAGAGCGGCGTAGGCAACGTGGCGAATGCCGTACTGGGTTGTATGGGCGAGAACAAAGAGATACCAAACTTCTATGTATACACGGAAGTGATACAGGATTCTGTTATTAAATTAATGAAAGAAGGGCGCGTAGTATTTGCCAGCGGTTGCTCGCTGACCGTAAGCAATGACGTAATGGACGATATTTATGCCAACCTCGATTTCTTTAAAGATAAGATACTACTTCGCCCGCAGGAAATATCTAATAACCCGGAGGTAGCGCGCCGCATGGGATTAGTAGCCATCAATACGGCCCTGGAAGCGGATATATTCGGAAATATAAACTCCACCCATGTATCCGGAACACGGATGATGAATGGCATCGGAGGCTCGGGAGACTTTACGCGTTCGGCCATGTGTTCGATTTTTACCACACCTTCTACGGCCAAGAACGGTAAGATCAGCGCGTTCGTCCCGATGGTGTCTCACTTAGACCACAGCGAACACTCGGTAAAGGTGATCATTACCGAATTTGGCGTGGCCGACTTGCGGGGAACGTCGCCGATACAGCGCGCCCGTAAGATAATAGACAATTGCGTACATCCCGACTATAAGCCGCTGCTCAATGAATATCTGGAGATGAGCGTGAAAGGACATACGCCGCAGAATCTGAAATGCTGCTTTGCCTTTCATCAGGAATTAGCCAAAAGCGGCGATATGCGGAATGTAGACTGGAGCCTGTATAATTGATCTCCAGGCAAAAAAACAACCACAGCCCAGCCGGACTGTGGTTGTTTTTTTACTCCTTTACCCTGGTAAATATCAATGATCCTTCGCTACCCTCCGGTACGGTTTCTATCTGATACGTCCCGATCTTTATTTTAATAGCCTTGCCGTCGTCCGGCTTCAGGGTAGTTACCGGGTATTCGAACGTATACGTTCCTTTTATGGTAGATGAATCTTCTTTTATATAAACTCCCTTTAAGTTTCTGTCGTACTTTACCTCTTTGGTAAGAGTAAATGTGGTATTTGTAAAATCCATCCGCCGGCTCTCCTGATAGTTGTAACTTAACTCGTTCGTTCCCGTATAGCTGGAACCTGATTTAGCTGCCTGCCACCTGGTGCCTTCAATAAAATTATTCGAAGGCTTCTCGTCGTCCGAACAAGAAAAAAGGAGCAAGGCCCAACTTATTAAAAACACTACTCTTTTCATATCGATATGATTCTTTTTAATTAAACAACTAAAACTGTAACTTTATTATCTCCCCATAAGCGGGAATATGCTCAAAAGCCCTTTCAATACTACATTCGCCGGCATATACGCGGGCATTTGCCAATACGCCTCCATGGGCAAATACGCCTACCCGCCGGTAATCGCCCTGCCGTACCTCGTCGAGGAAAAGGGCTACCCTTTTGTATTGGTCGGTGAGGGATTCGCCGCCGGGGGTAGGTGTATCTACCCAGTTTGCAAACCAGTCTTTCGAGCGGCCATCCGTTAGTTCGTTCCATACTTTCATTTCCCACGCGCCGAAATTCAATTCCTTTATCCTGTCGTCGCGCAGGGCGTGGGGATAACCGCAATAGCCGGCCAGGCGCACACAGCGCGTCAACGGGCTGCACCATACCTCGTCAAACACAAGCCCTTCCAGGTTTTTCTTCACTACGCCGGCTTCCGCCTCAAAGGTATCGTTCAGCGCTACATCGGTTTGTCCATATACATATCCGGGAGGGACGCATACCGACGTATGCCGTATCAGGTATATTTCCATCATCCCTTCGTTAGTTTGCCTTCCAGATAGGCTTTTCTTTTCGTTGCTTTCTCGCGCTCTCTCTGCAAGGTATCTATTTCGCTCAATACCGTTGCCAGGTCGTAAGTGGCAACGAGCGCTTTCTTATCGGCGTCGGCCATATAGATGGTATACGCTTTGCCGCCTGTATACGTCACTTTAATGCGTTCGCCGGCATTGGCATAGATAAATTTCACTGCATCCACGCCGTTTTCTCCTTTATAGGTGACTACTTCTGTGGTATTGCCTAAGTCCTGAAAACGGTAATTCAGGCCGCCGTCGTATGGGATAGCTACCGTTTCGGCAAAGAGGCCATCGCGGGCGCTCACGTTTATGCCCGTATGATTCAGCGGGCGGCTGCCGAAGTAAACGCTCTCCAGCGCCATCACGCCGTCTTCGCTTACCTTACAGCGCACGTAGCTTCGTTCTACATTCCGTTCTATCGTTTGTTGTTTCCATACATAATGGCCTATATCCTGGTAAAGCGTATCTTTTTCCATGATAAAGTTTTTATTCAGTACCCCGGCTTCTTCCTGCCGGATGGGTAGCAGGCTGTCGCAATACGCTATATTCCGGTCTGCTTCTTTAAGCTCAACCAGGCGTTTCAGTTCTACAGCGTCTTTCAGTACCTTTACCTCTTTGGGGTAATAAAGCCGTATACTGTCTATCTCATTCCTGGCGGCAAACAAATCGTTCTGCTCATACAGATCCGCTGCCTTCTGGTATCTTGCCCTTGCCTCCTGCTCACGATGGCTGCATCCGGCCAGCAAGAACATCATCCCTACACTATAAATAGCCACTCTCTTCATACCGTTATACCGTTTCGTCTCACATACTAATTTGCAAATGTACGAAAAAAGCTATTATATGACAGGCCGGTCTCATCAATTTGTCTCATTGTTTTAGTTGTTTATAGTAGATGATTTATTGCTTTGCTCGCATCCATTTGAGCCTTTCACGGCTGTGAAAGGAAGGTTTCACACCTGTGAAAGGAAGGTTTCACAGCCGTGAAAGGAAGGTTTCACATCTGTGAAAGGCTCAAATGGATGCGAGCATACAATTACTTATTCACCATCAAAACAATAAACCGATACGATGATTTTATGTAATAATTTCGATAAGGTTTGCCTGCTATATGCAGCAAAAATGTGTATTATTGCATCTTGTAAGAAAGAAAGAAAGATGATTATGAAATTATACAAACACTCTACCCGCATCACTCAAATGGCCGCCTGGGGTATGTTACTCTTATT
>JAISCM010000014.1 GCA_031265595.1 Tannerellaceae bacterium | reverse complement strand
ATATATCGGCAATATTGCCGACAATTGTCAACAATATTGCCGACATCTGTCGGCAAACAAATTGTTACAACCGGTTTTCAATAGTTATCAGGTAGACGGTTCCCGAATACGTAAATCTACAGATCATTCTGTTTGCGAACAATGCGTTGTAATCAGCGAATGTAAGGGGGTAGTATAGGAGTTCTGAATTTAAGTACGCAAATCTAAAAAAAATAATTCGAGTAACTGCTTTTTTCAATTATTTTGTAACAAAATCAACTCCCCACCCGTCTTGATAATAGTAACACTTAAAAAGTAAGAGATATGATAAAGAAGATAATCGGTATGGCGCTAATCGCTTTCGTCTGTCAGGCGGGATATGGGCAGAAGAATGTAAACCAGGTATTCAATGAGTTTTCAACCCATGCAAATGCTAATAAAGTAAGTATCGGCGGCCTTATGATGAAGGTTGCCGGTATGTTTGAAGATACGATGGGGATAGAGAATATCGATTTTCTGCACTTCGACAACTGTGATGCGGATACGAAGGAACGCTTTTCGAAAGCCGTCGGTAACCTGAAAGATCCGTCGTTTGAAACGATGGTGAATGCCAGCGAAAACGGCGAACGCGTCAAGGTAATGGTGCGCATCAAGGATGAGACGATCCACGAATTGGTGGTGCTTACTACGGGAAATGAGCCGATGATGGTGCGTATCAAAGGGAAAATAAAGAAGTCGGACATCGAGCGAATCATAAGCCAGCATAGTTGATGGATGCCGAAAGCTTCAAACGGCAATTTCTACCCTGCCATCCCCGCCTCTACCGGATTGCGTATGCTCTCACCGGAAACAGTATGGATGCCGAAGACGTTCTTCAGGATGCTTACTGCAAGCTGTGGAACAAACGGGAAGAATTAGGCCAGATAAACAATACGGAAGCCTTCTGCATCACACTGGTAAAGAACTTATGCTTTGATCTGCTCCGCTCGCCAGGGAAGAATATGCAGGAAGAGGCCATCGAACACCTGCCGCTTTCTACCGGCATTTCGCCCGAAACAGAAGCCATCGGGCAAGATGAAGCGAAGCAGATACAGCGGTTGATAGACAAACTTCCCGAAAAGCAGCGGCAGGTGATACGCCTGCGTGGCATTAACGACTGCTCGCTGGAAGAAATAGAAATGATAACCGGCCTAAGCGCCGTAAACGTGCGCGTACTCCTTTCGAGGGCGCGGAAAGTAGTGAAAGAACAATATCTAAAAATAAAAAATTATGAACGATGAAGAAGCAGGCCGTTTGATAGACGAATCGTTAGAGATACCCCTCCCCGAGGGATTGTCTGCCCGGCTGGAAGCGCATATCGATGCCTTGGCGGCCGGTGAAAGGAGACGGAAAGCCCGCCGCCGCTTTATGTACCGGGCCACTGCCGCCGCAGCCATCGCCCTGCTATGTATAGGCATCTTGCTGAAAGCAGGAAAGCAGGCCCCTACCCTATCGGCAGCCGATACCTTCTCCGACCCCAAAGAGGCAGCCATCGTAGCCGGGCAAGCCTTAGCCTTTATGTCTGCCCAACTGAATAAGGGGATCGAAAAAGTAGAAGATGCCGGGCAGGAAATAGAAAAAGTAAATCATCTGTTAGATAAACATTTAAAAGAACAATAAAATGAAAATAAGACTTATTCTCATGGCGCTATGCCTCTTTTGCACAATCGTAGCCGCTGCCCAGGACAAATTATTCGACAAATATGCCGACATGGATAGCGTAACCTCCGTCTATATCTCGAAAGCCATGTTCCAAATGATGCCGGCTATCGAAAACATAGGCCTCAACCTGATGAACATGAAGGGCAAAATAGAATCCCTCCAATTAATAAGTACCGAACGAACCGACCAGATCCCCCAGATGCGGAAAGAGTTCACTCAACTCATCAACAAGCAACATCAGGAGCTTATGCGGGTAAGAGACGGCAAAACCCGCACCACCTTCTACGCCGATATGAACGGCGAACAGGTTAAAAACCTGCTGATGCTGGCCGATACCGACAGCAGCTTCACCGCCATCCGCCTGATCGGCAACTTTACTTTGCAAGACGTACAGGAGATTACGAAAGATATAAACAAATGAATGGGGGCGGGCGGTAGTGGCTGATTGCCTACTTGCCGGTAATAATTTTCTTTATTTCGTTTAGCTTATTCAGCGCTTCTACGGGTGTGAGGTTGTTCACATCCGTATTTTTTATCTCGTCGCGTATCTGTTCTAATAGAGGGTCGTCGAGCTGGAAGAAGTTTAGTTGGAAGCCTTCGCCGGCGGCGGCGATCTCTTTTACCGGTTTGGCGGCGATGCCATCCTGGCGGTTGGCCGACTCTAATTGCTTCAGTATCTCGTTCGCCCGCTTGACGATGCTTTTAGACATACCTGCCATCTTCGCCACATGGATACCGAAACTATGTTCGCTTCCGCCGGGCGCTAATTTACGGAGGAACACCACTTTATTGCCCACTTCCTTTACCGATACGTTGTAGTTTCTGATCCGCCTGAAGGATCGTTCCATCTCATTGAGTTCGTGGTAGTGGGTGGCGAATAAGGTCTTGGCCTGCATATTAGAGTGTTCGTGGATATACTCTACTATAGCCCAGGCGATGGATATGCCATCGTACGTGCTCGTACCCCGCCCCAGTTCGTCAAACAATACCAGGCTGCGCGGCGAGAGGTTATTCAGTATATCAGCCGCTTCATTCATCTCTACCATGAAGGTAGATTCTCCCATCGAGATATTGTCTGAAGCGCCTACGCGGGTAAATATCTTGTCTACGATACCGATACGCGCCTGTTCGGCCGGTACGAAGCAGCCGGTTTGGGCCAGGAGCGTAATCAGCGCCGTCTGCCGGAGCAAAGCCGACTTACCGGCCATATTCGGCCCGGTAATGATGATGATCTGTTGCTTCCTGCTGTCTAAATAAACATCGTTGGCAATATAGGGTTCGCCTATAGGGAGCTGCTTTTCTATCACCGGATGCCGGCCCGCCTTAATGTCTATCACATCCGAATCGTCTACCAGGGGGCGGATGTATTTATTCGTTTGCGCCACTTTGGCGAAAGACAGCAGGCAGTCTATCCGGGCTATCAGGCTGGCATTGGTCTGGATGGGGGGGATATAGTCCATCAGGCAAAGCGTCAGTTCATTGAACAGGCGGGCTTCCAGCGCCAGTATCTTTTCTTCTGCTCCGAGTATCTTTTCTTCATACACCTTTAGCTCTTCGGTGATGTATCGTTCGGCGTTTACCAGGGTTTGTTTCCTTATCCATTCGGGGGGTACCTTATCTTTGTGCGCAGTACGCACCTCTATATAATAACCGAATACATTGTTGAAGGCTATCTTCAGGCTGGGGATGCCGGTACGTTCGCTTTCGCGCTGCTGCACCTGTAGCAGGTAATCCTTGCCCGAATAGGCAAGCGCCCGAAGTTCGTCGAGCTCTGCATCTACCCCTTTGGCAATAACGCCCCCTTTGTTTATCAGCACAGGAGGGTCGGGGTTGATCTCTTTTTCGATACGGTCGCGGATGATCGGGCAGGCATTCAGTTGCTCGCCGATACGAAGCAAACCAG
>JAISCM010000116.1 GCA_031265595.1 Tannerellaceae bacterium | reverse complement strand
GCCATACGATACATATAAATATTTGAAATACTCAATAACACAGCGATGGAAGCCGCTATGGAAAACAGGATAATATACGGATTCCGGTTATTCCCGGCGCCGGAGCTACCATTCGTATTAAACATCTTATGGTATGTTTTTTCCAGCACTTCGTTTTTTATACGGTAAGCCTCATCGTAATCACAATCCAACCTGATATTCTTCATAATACCAAGAAGCTGCCGGTCTTCCTCATTCAAATCCGGCAATGAATGATTGTTGTCTTCTTCATTATCAGCAAACATACTTGCTATCGTGTCCCAATCATTACTTTGTTGTCCATCCATTACTCTTCTTTTTACAGTTTTTTTACCTGACCGGCATTCCGGCGCTCCGATATTCTTTTACTACTACACCAATCTTTTTTATTGCAATACACATCTGTGCATGTACTGTACGTTCGGAGATAGACAAAATCTCCGCCACTTCTTTATACTTCATTTCTTCTTCACGCACCATAAAGAATATAAGCCTGCATCTTTGGGGTAAAGCATTTACAGCCAGTTCTATTATATTCTTCAATTCTTCATTCAGAAAATCCTGTTCCGGTGTTACGCTTTCGGTCAATCCCTGTATATCCGATTGTTCAAAGCGGATCTTCTGGTAACGGTTTACCGCCTTCAGATAGTTCAGCGACTGGTTGCGGGCGCAAATGAAAAGATAGTTTTCATAGTTCCGCACCTCGGGCAGCTTCTCCCTGTTTTGCCAGATATAAAGGTATACATCGGAAATAACATCTTTACACAACTCGCTGTCTTCAATAAAGTAACTTGTATACCGGTATAACATCGAATAGGTATAATCGAAAAACAACTGAAATGCTTTCGGATTATTATTCGCAATTTGTTCAAAAAGCGATTCTATGTTTACAGTTTTCCCCAAATGACGTTAGGCATTAAATTCCTTTATACACTAACAAAGAAATAAAATTTTGCAGATACGCCTATACGATTACCAGAAAATATAAATAATTTATGTTTTTTTGAGAATTACCGCCTGAAAAAACTATTTTACTCTATATTTGTTTCTGTATTAGAAAATATGGAAGCGTTTATGCTACATTTTGGATTCAGAAAACTGGCACTTTTCATTCCATCCCAAAATGTAAGCAAGGAAGCTCACGCTATATGGCGTGGGACGAATTGTTTATTTGGGTGGATAGGTATGCCAGTACCTCTGAATCAGATAAACAACATAGTCCTGCGCTTCTTTTGTTTAATTAAAACTCCTTTGGGGACAGGGAGGCGTTTAATAAATCGTGGAAACAATAAGTATCGTCATCACAATAGCGCTTGTGATAGTTGCCATTGGCTACATCTATAGGAAATATAGGAAATCGTCTATGGATAAAAAAGTGTATCAGTATGCTGCCGCCATTTCGGAAGGGGTGAAAGACGGGCCCTTCAGGAAGGTGCATCAGGAAGTGGTGATACGGAAAAAGCGTATCGCATGGAAAGGCTATCTGAATGAAACATACGCGATCATCCAGACAAACAGGGGGGATAAGTATACGGAGTATATATGTAAAGACCGGAAAAACACCCTTTATTTACTCTTAGTCGATACAGATCATCAAACAAGCGTATGGATCAATAAGCGGCAGACGGGCGTTTTGTTTTCATCCGATGAGCCTACAGGCGCTTTTTAATAGCTACGCACCTCTTTCTTTTACGGGAATGTCTTCCACCTATATGATATTTCTTTACGCTTGCCTAATCGTTTTTTGTTGCCGACATATATCGGCAGAATTACTGATATATATCGGCAATATTGCCGACAATTGTCAACAATATTGCCGACAGATGTCGGCAACAAATTATTGCAAGGTGAAACAGCCAGCTCACAATGATGAATTGTAGAAAACGGTATGAACAAAACAATAAATCATCTTATACAAGGCCATAAGATGAGCCTACACGCTGCCCGCGCTACAGCGAATTGACTGGCCGATACGTAACGTAGAGGTAGACTTCAGCCCGTTCAAACGGCATAGTTCGCCTACGGTAGTACCATATTTGCGCGCTATCGCACCGAGCGTATCACCTGATTTTACCCGGTGATAAACCATTTGATTGGTTGAAGAGGTATAGATATTAGTTTTCTGTCCGTTGATTTTCACATTACGGAAAACATATAAGTCTTTATGTGGCGTCCCATTTTCAAAGTCAACAATCTCGGCCGGATCGATCGCCTGCCCTAAGAAGCGTGTTTCGAAATGCAAATGAGATCCTGTAGAACGTCCCGTATTTCCTCCTAAAGCAATCGGATCGCCGGCATGGACTACCTCATTTACGTCAACCAGGAAACCGGATAAATGCCCATAGACCGTTTCCAGTCCGTTTGGATGGCGGACAACCAAGTAATTGCCATAGCCGCGGCGTTCAAAATTACGGATACGTACTTTGCCTGAAAAAGCAGCGCGGATGGTATCGCCTACCTGTACTTTCAGATCGATCCCCCGGTGCATACGCCGCCGACGAGGCCCATATTTGGAAGTGACCCGCAGCTCGTTATCTATCGGAATAACAAAAGACGAACAGTCTATTTCGCAGGAATCAGGGAAAACGACGTCGCCATTATCCGCCTTGAAAGGGTCTACCCAGCGAGTATCCCAGTTAGTGCCATACAATTCGTCGGCAGGGAAAAGCAATTCTTCCTGTTCTTCGAGGAGTAGTTCTTCCAATACCGCTATTTTTTCTATGGTAATATCTTTTTTTACAACCCGGCCGGCCATTAATTCCGAGACCCGCTCGTCCATCAGTTTAGTCCTTTCTGTATGACTGTTAATATCCTGCCCTGCAACTATTGCTGAAAAAGATAAGGTGGTAGCGCTTGTTAAAAGTATTAATCGAATGTTCATCTTACAACTTTATGATTCTATCATTTTATCAATGTCCGACAAATATCATAAAAATCACGTAAGAAGCCAAAAAAAACATACATTTTTTAAATAAATTAGCTATTAGCTGATCATTCCCCAGTTTATTTTCAAGGAAAAGAGTTGTTGGATCTGTTCTTTTAACGATTGATGCGAGGGCAAAGAAAGGGTTGGGTCTGCGTCTAAGACCTGCTGCGCCACATCGCGGGCATATTGAAGGATCTGCCCGTCCGACGCCAGGTTGGCTATTTTCAGGTCGATACCCATGCCGCTTTGCCGGGTGCCTTCAAAATCGCCATGTCCGCGTAAACGAAGGTCTGCCTCCGCTATTTCAAAACCATTCGTTGTCTGCACCATAATCTCCAGGCGTTTGCGGGTTTCATTACTTAATTTGTAGGATGAAACAAGGATGCAATAAGACTGCTCCGCCCCTCTCCCCACGCGTCCCCGAAGCTGATGAAGCTGAGACAGACCGAACCGTTCGGCGCTTTCAATAACCATTACGGAAGCATTCGGCACATTTACGCCTACTTCTATCACCGTAGTCGCCATTAATAGTTGCGTTTCGCCGGAAATAAACTTTTGCATCTCCTCTTCTTTCTCCGATGCTTTCATCCGCCCATGTACCATACCTACCTTATATTCGGAGAAAACGTCTTTAAACGCCTCAAACCCGTCTTCCAGATTTTTATAATCTACCTTTTCGCTTCCCTCAATCAAGGGATAAACAACATACACCTGGCGGCCCAGACGGATCTCTTTCCTCAGAAACTCATACAGTTCTTTCTTCTTATTATCGTACCGGTGGAGCGTAAGCACCGGCTTTCTGCCGGGAGGAAGCTGGTCGATAACAGACACATCCAGGTCGCCATACAAGGTCATGGCCAAGGTACGTGGTATGGGAGTAGCCGTCATCACCAGCACATGGGGAATCGTGGCATTCTTCTTCCACAACTGGGCGCGTTGTTCTACGCCGAAACGATGTTGCTCGTCGATAATAGCCAATCCGAGCGACGAAAAGAGAACGGTATCTTCTATCAGGGCATGCGTGCCGATGACCAGGTCTATTTCGCCGGCAGCAATAGCCGGCAGTAATTGATTCCGTTCTTTTTTCCGGGTCGATCCGGTAAGAAGCGCTACCCTGATATTCATCTTCCCCAGAAAGTCCATTACCGTTACATAATGCTGATTGGCGAGAATCTCGGTGGGGGCCATCATACACGCCTGGTATCCATTATCAATAGCCAGCAGCATAGAGAGCAGGGCCACTAAGGTTTTTCCGCTTCCCACATCTCCCTGTAGCAAACGGTTCATCTGCCGCTTGCTTCCCATATCGGCACGTATTTCGCGCATCACCCGTTTTTGTGCATCCGTCAGTTCAAAGGGGAGGTACTCTTTATAAAAGGTATTGAAGGCGTTGCCTACGGTAGAAAACTCCAATCCTTTCAGTTTTTGTTTGCGGTACGTGGCCGTCTGTAGAATATGGAGCTGGATAAAGAAAAGCTCTTCAAACTTCAGACGAAGCTGCGCCTTCTTTAGTTTATCCACCGATTCGGGAAAATGAATGTTCTTTATAGCTTCGGTACGGGAAACAAGTTTTGTTTGTTCCAGCACATCGGGAGAGAGCGTTTCGGGGAGCTCCCATTTCAGCAGGCTCAATAAGGCATACTGGAGGTTTTGAATGGCGCGCGAATTGATAAAAGACTTTTTCATCTTTTCGGTGGTGTTGTAATAAGGCGTTAGGCCGCCGGCTACCTGTCCGGCTTGTTCTATCGGGTCTATGTCTGGGTGGACGATATTACAGGTGCGTCCAAACTCCGTTGGCTTTCCGAATACAATATACTCTTTGCCGGTACTGAATTTCTCTTTTACATAACTGATGCCCTTAAACCAGACCAGCTCTATAACGCCCGTGCCGTCGGTAAAGCGGGCAATCAGCCTTTTGGTATGCCCTTCGCCCACCGATTCAAAGGATAAGATACGCCCTTTCAACTGGATATAGGGCAAACTGCCGTTCACCTCCACCACCTTATAGAAGCGGCTTCTATCTATATATTTATAAGGAAAGTAATTCAGCAGGTCTTCAAAGGAAGAAATGTCAGCCTCCTTCTTCAATACCTCCGCCTTTTTAGGGCCTACGCCGGCAAGGTAAGTGATGGAACGTTTACCGAGTTCTAACATAAGCTATTCGGTTTGATGCTGGATATACGCTTCTGCTATCAATAAATCGAAAGGGGTGGTCAGTTTGATATTCTCCCGGTTGCCCGGTAGTAAAGCAACCGGAAAGCCTCTTGCCTCTACCACGGAAGCATCATCTGTAAAGTCTGGCCGGTATGTTTGCCGGTATGCGTCAAACAACCAATCGCTTTTAAACACCTGCGGCGTTTGCACCGTAGCCAAACGCCTTCTGTCTACCGGACGAGACAGGCCCGGTTCATACCTTTCCCGTATCGAATCTACAAGGGGAACTACCGGAATAGCTGCGCCGCTTCTCTCCGCCTCGGCAAAACAACCGGCTATCACTTCTGCCGATACAAAAGGACGAACGCCGTCATGCACGGCCACCAATCCGGGTTCGTTCACCAAAGATAAGCCGTTCTGCACCGAATGGAAACGGGTCTCCCCGCCATTCACAAGCTGGTGAGGTATCCGGCAATTCAACTCTTTGCACAACATCTGCCAATAAGGCTGATGCGTTTCGGGCAAGACCACAATAATAGAGGCCAATACATCCCAGCGGTAAAACCGTTCCAATGTATGCATCAACACAGGACGCCCATTCAAAGGGATAAACTGTTTGGGTAATTCATTGCTCATCCTGGCCCCTTTGCCGCCGGCTACTATCAGCACATACCGTTTCATCAGTCAAGCTCTTCCAATACTTTCTTTACTTCTTCATCCACTTTATACAGTTTTTCTTTACAAAGCTTTATCAGGCGGGTAGCCTCTTTTACCTTATCGGAGAGGATGTCTACATCCAATTCGCCTGTTTCGATATCTGCTACAATCTTACGAAGCTTGTCTATGGCTTCTTTATACGTTTCTTTTTGATCCGACATATTATAATACCTTACTATTTATTTCACCATCTACAAAACGGGTAGTCAGTTCATCGCCCGTCTTAAACGAAGCGGCCCGTTTCATTATTTTGCCCTCTTTAAGCGTCAGGCTGTATCCCCGCTTCATTATATAGCCGGGCGACGCCATTGTGATATATTGCTCCGTCAGTTGCATGTACCGGTTGGCATCCATCATCTTCTTTGCTACAGCTTGTTGTAGCCGGTTCTTAGCATTCGTCAACA
>JAISCM010000093.1 GCA_031265595.1 Tannerellaceae bacterium | reverse complement strand
ATAGGTAACGGTACGCCCGACGTGAGTTACGGATTCATCAACGACTTCCGGTATAAGGACTTCACACTGAGCTTTATGTTCCAGGGAATGGCCGGCAACGATATCTTCTCGCAAACGCTGGGCACGATGTGGGGCGGCCATGGGATGGCAAGAAACGCTACCATCAAAGAGGCGCTGGACGTATGGACACCCGAACGCCCGACAGACATACCCGTACTGGGCGGTACATCGATCAACCACTTTAACAGTAGCCGGTTTGTGTACGACGGAAGCTTCGTGAAACTGAAAAACCTCTCGCTCGCCTACAATATCCCCAAAAGGCTGCTGAGTAAACTGTTTATCGACCATCTGGAAGTGTACGTGAGCGGGCAGAACCTGCTTAACTTTACCAGTTTCCCGGGTTACGACCCTGAAACAAACAGCTCTACAGACGCCCGGTCACAAGGCTTGGAGATGGGGGTTATTCCTAATCCGCGCACGTATACAATGGGGCTGAGGATCGGTTTCTAATCTATAACCCAATTTATCAACTATTATAAATGAGAATCATTATGAAAATAAAGTATTTCTTATCTGCGGTTTTGATAGCTACGGCGTTATTCTCCGGTTGTCAGAATCTGGAGGAAGATCCGAAATCAAAATTAACCCCCGGAACTTACTTCAATACGCCGGAAGAGCTTGAAGGCGTAATTGCAGCCATGTATCGCGTATTATGCCCCGACGACGCCTGGGGATACACGGGCGGCTGGACGTCTTACTTTGGTTCGGATGATATGACAACGCACCCGGCTTCCAATAAAGCAGACTTCCGCGACTTCGACCGCTTACAGGGAAACTCCGGCAACGGCAGTATGAACAATCAGTGGCAAGCGCCCTGGAGATGTATCTATCAGGCGAATGCCATCCTTTCTTCGCTCGACGGCGTAAGCTTTTCTTCAGACACCGATAAAAACGCAGCCGCAGGACAAGCGTATTTTATGCGGGGCATGTCTTACTATTACCTGACAAGGACATTCGGCGACCTGCCGATTGTTACGGAAAGTATTGATGTAGACGACCGCCCCGACAGGCAACCGGTAAGAGACGTCTATACCTTAGTAATAGACGACTTGAAGAAAGCCGAAGAATACCTGCCGGAAACATGGAACGGACAACCGGGCAAAGCCAGCCGGTATGCCGCCAAGTCTTTACTGGCCGATGTATATCTGAATATGGCAGGCTGGCCCCTGAACGAAACGGCTAATTATGCCCTGGCAGCGTCTAAAGCCGAAGAGGTGATCAACTCGGGTAAATATTCGCTGGTGGCCAACTATGGCGATGTTTTCCGTACCAATAATAATTCCGAATCGGTCTTCTCTTTGCAGTACAATACAGCCGGCGGCCTTCCCAGAAGAAGCACCGGGCAGTTCTGTATACCCGAAGAAGAAGTATCGTTAAACGGGGAAGCCGGCTGGTGCGACTTTTGTTCCGAAATCACATTCTTCAGGAATGCTCCCAAATGCGAACGGACAGACGAGACCTTCCTTACCATCATTAAAAAGAAAGAAGGAGATGCCTTTACGATTCTGCCTTGGGACGACAAGGAAACACTGTTGCAGCATCCGTATTACAAGAAGTTCCGCTATGGCGTAGCCGAACCGGGCTCCACCATGGGAGACGGCTTCCAGGAAACAGAAACAGAGATCTTAAAGATGAATCCAAGTACAGACAAGACGCTGGATCTGATCCGTTATCCGATGGTGCTCTTAAATTATGCCGAAGCTTCGGCGATGGCAGGCGGAGGGCCTACGGCGGCTGGCTATAGCGCCGTCAACGTGATAAGGAAACGCGCCGGTTTGCCTGATCTGACGCCGGGCCTTTCTCAGATTGCCTTCCGCGATTCGGTGGTATACGAAAGGGCTTACGAATGTGCCGGAGAGTTCGGCGTTCGCTGGTTTGATATTGTCCGTCTGCAACTCTTGCCCCAGCTTATTAGAGAAAGGATAGTAGGAACCTGGCAGACAAACAGGCTCTGGGAAAACGAACTGAACACTACCTATACCTCCGGCGAAGCGCTCCAGACAAGGTATATTGCTCCTATCCCACACGGCGAAATGGAACGAAACCCAAACTGGGTACAGAATCAGGGATATTAAGTTTAGTAGTCAGAGTAGTTAAGGAGTTAAGTAGTTAAGGAGTTAAAACACACAGAACAGGTAGTTTTTTTAATAATAACTCCTTAACTACTTTTTTACTACTTAACTCCTTGACTACTCCAACTACTTTGACTACTTTTACTACTTAACTCCTTTTACTACTTTTTATGACTTTAAGTACTAAGAAAACGATTTTATTTAAGGGGATGGCCCTTCTTTCGCCTTTCCTTTTACTCCTTTTAGTAGAGGTGTGTCTGCGTATCTGCCAGTATGGGTATAACTTCGATTTGTTTATGGAGTATCCGCCCAACAAAGAATACTACCTGTTTAATCCCGACGCTTCCAAACGGTATTTCATCGATAGCCGTTTTGCTCCGGCGGGGAATCGCGAATTATTTAAAAAGAAGAAAGAGGCGCATACGATCCGCTTCTTCGTCTTAGGCGAATCGACAACGATCGGATACCCTTACTTCCATAACGGGTCTTTTCATCGCCGGCTTTTGTATCGCCTGATGCATGCCTATCCCGAAAAGAACATTGAAATCATCAACCTTTCGCTTACGGCCGTAAACTCTTATACGGTAAAAGGATTCGCCAAAGAGCTGATTCATTACGAACCCGACGCCGTACTGATCTACACCGGCCAGAATGAATACTATGGAGGCTTGGGCGCTGGCTCTACCCAAAGGATAGGAGGAAGCCCTGCCGCCGTAAATGCTATCCTGCGGATACGTAGCGCCAGGATAGTCTGCCTGCTGATGGACGGCTACGCAGCCATCGCCCACTCGCTAAACAAACAGGCTGAAAACGAAATGACGCGCATGGAGTTTATGGCAGGCGGCCAACAGATACCCTATCAATCCGAACTATACCGGGAAGGCATCGCCCAGTTCAGCTACAATATGGAAGCAACGCTCAGACTGCTGCAAAGAGAAGGCATCCCCGTATTCTTCAGCAATCTCGTAAGCAATGTGAAAGACCTTCCACCCTTTATCAGCAACGAGCAGGAGAGCGAGAATGCCCTTTCTTATTTCCATACAGCCCAATCCCTCTACGAACAAGGTAGCTATCCGGAAGCCAAAGCATACTACATCAAAGCCAAAGAGAACGACTTGCTACGCTTCCGCGCTCCCGAAGAAATCAACGCCATCATAGAAGCATTATGCCACCGCTACGCCAACGCCCGGCTGGTAGATACGAAAGGGGTATTGGAAGAACATTCCCCACATCACATACTGGGGGGCGAACTGCTGACAGACCATGTACATCCCGATCTGGAGGGATACGGGCTTATGTCGGACGCTTTCTATGCAGCCATCAGGGAATCCGGTTTGCTGCCGCCCCCTCAGCAGGAAGCGCCGGAGGAGCAGGTACGCAGGGATATGCCGCTTTCTCCCATCGACTCCATTGCAGGAGATTTCCGTATCAGGCAATTGAGAGGGCATTGGCCTTTCAACGATTCCTTATACATGAATAGTTCCCTGCCCGAAAATACCCTTGAAGAGAAACTGGCAGGCCGCCTCTTCCGGAAGGAAGAAGACTGGCATTCCGTACATAATACCTTATACAAAGCGTACCGGAAGCTGAACCAGCCGGAGAAAGCCATCCGCGTATCCGAAGGCGCCGTGCTGGAGTATGCCGAAGACCCTGTCTTTTACGAAAACACAGCTATGGCATGCGTAGAATACGGCTACATGGATAAAGCCGCTTTCTATCTGCGGAAGTCGTTCTGCCTTGCCCCTACGCCCGAAAAGGCGCGCTACTCAACTGTCTTTTACCTGGTGACAGACAAGCCGGAAGCGTCATTACCCTACCTCGATTATGCAACGAACAACGGAGCAGGCACGGGCCTGGTAGCCCTGAGACCCTTGGTGGAACGGGTTATCGCCTGCAAACAAAAGTTAGCTGCCGATCCCGGTAACATTACGTATCTATATGATATTGCCACGATTTACCTGCAAATGGATAACAGGGACGGAGCCCGTATCTACATTGATAAGATACTGGAGATAGCCCCCGCCCATCCCGAGGCATTACAGCTAAAAACACGAACGACAAGCCCATGAAACGATTACTCAGGCATAACTATACGATCGGACTCCCCGCCCTGTGCGGCCTCCTTTACCTGCTCTATCTGTGGATATGGATAAACCCTTCCTTATACCTTATCAGGGGATACCGCGAGTTCTTTGCCGATCCGGCTTTCTTGTGGGATTTTATGTGTTTCCCCGGTTATCCGGCTGAGTATGTAGCGCGGTTTCTTACGCAATTGTATTTGTTTCCGTTTGTTGCGTCTTTAGTTATTACGGCTATATTGTTTTCGATATATAAGCTGATGGCGTTGTGCCTGTCTAATCGCTGGATGGGCGTTATACCTGTCTTTGTGCTGATGCTGATGCATACTGATTACAGGCATGGCCTTACGTTCGATCTGAATATAGGGGTGGTGTGTTTGTGCCTTTGGTTGTTTATCTCTTCGCTCAGGGAGCGCAGATGGGGGGTGGTTTCTTTCCCTCTTCTTTTAGCCGCCGTGCTTTATCTGAGTGGGATAGGGGCAGCGATGCTGTTTACAGGCATGGCGCTCGCCCTCTGTCTCGCCAGAAAAGAGAAGGGGATGCGCTTCATTGAGGTTGGGATTGGGGGGCTGGTGGTGTTCCTTGTTTTCCACTACCTCTTCTATCTTTCATGGCACGATCTGTATCAGGAATATGTGGATATGAGCCGCATGTATGTATTCCCGTACTATCCTTTTA
>JAISCM010000058.1 GCA_031265595.1 Tannerellaceae bacterium | reverse complement strand
CAGAATGGATGGGTGGAAGGTGTACGTTCCACCCTACTTTCCGCTCTGGGAGCGGGTTTCAGGCGCTTGGTGGAAGGTGGAACGTGGTGATTATAACTCCCTGAGAAGAGCCTTGGGTGGCCCAATCCACCCCCCTATCCACCCCCTATCCACCCCCCAACCCCCTAAAGGGGGGGTAAGAGAGAATCATCGCTCTTAGCCCCCCCTTTAGGGGGTTGGGGGGTTGGGGGGTGGGTTGGGGTGGATGGGGGTGGATGGGGTGGATGGGTGGGGGCCCGGATTTTACCTAAATATAGTTATTTAGCCGGCCATAAGCAGGGCGGTTTTTACCTATATATGGCGATTGACCGACTTTTTATTTATCGAGACCTTTGCAGCGATAAAAAACGTTATTAATCCATCAGTACATTGAGAACTATATTATACTGTATATTCCTGGCGATTGCCGCATCATTGTTTTCTGTTACGGCCCGGGCTCAGGAGGAGAACGCTATGGTTTCGGGTAAGATCATATCTACAGAAAAAGAAATAGTAGATTTTGCAACGGTCTATCTGAAGGGCACTACGTATGGCGGGACGACCAACCCGGAAGGTATCTACCACTTACAGGCGCCGGCGGGCAACTATACGCTGGTGGTGTCGGCTATCGGTTACAAAACGGTGGAGCGGCAAGTAAAGCTTACCGCCAGGGAAAGGGTGAAGCAAAACATCATCATTACTCCGCAAGCTACCGAGTTGGGCGAGGTGGTAGTTGTTTCCAATGGCGTAAGCCGGCTTAAACGCTCGGCCTTTAATGCTGTGGCCATCGATACGAAGTCATTGCAAAACTCTACCCAAAACCTGAGTCAGGCGCTGGCGCTGGCGCCGGGGATGAAGCTCCGCGAATCGGGGGGCGTAGGGTCGGACATGCAGTTGATGATGGATGGATTCAGCGGGAAGCATATCAAGATATTTATTGACGGCGTGCCGCAGGAAGGCGTAGGCAGTTCGTTCGGCCTGAACAATATACCGGTCAATTATGCCGAACGTATCGAGGTATATAAAGGCGTAGTGCCGGTTGGTTTCGGAACAGACGCCATCGGAGGGGTGATCAATATTGTCACAAAGAAGAACATAAACAAGTGGTTTCTGGATGCTTCTTATTCGTATGGTTCGTTCAATACGCATAAATCGTATGTCCATGCCGGGCAAGCCTTCCAGAGTGGCCTTACTTACGAAATCAATGCTTTCCAGAATTATTCCGACAATAATTATTATGTGGATACGCCGGTAAAAGACTTTGAAACAGGGGCGATCAACAAGAAAAAGATAGAACACATCAGGCGTTTCCATGACACATACCACAACGAAGCCGTCGTAGGCAAGGTGGGTATTATAAATAAGAAGTGGGCCGACCGTTTGATGCTGGGGCTCACCTACTCGCGTATGTATAAGGATATACAGAACGGTGTACGACAGGAAATCGTATTCGGAGGCAAATACCGTAAAGACCATTCGCTGATGCCGTCGGTAGACTATCGCAAACAGGATTTGTTTACCAAAGGGCTGGATGTGATACTGACGGCCAACTATAATAAGAATATCGCCCAGAATGTAGATACATCCACTTACGAATACAACTGGCGCGGCGAGCAGCGTATCCTCCGGACGCCCGGCGAGCAGTCGTACCAGAACACCCGCTCGGACAATACGAACTGGAACGGGACTTTTACGGCCAATTATCGCCTGGGGAAAGCCCATACGTTTACGTTCAACCATGTATTGAGTTCCTTCAGGCGCTCGAATGTCTCTCTTCTGAATAAAAATACAGCGGCAAACGCCATACCAAAAGAAACCGGTAAGAACATAAGCGGCCTCTCCTATCGCCTGATGCCTTCGGAGAATTGGAATGCTTCGGTATTTGTCAAAAACTACCATCAGTCTATCGCCGGCCCTATCGCCACCTCTACCGCTCAGGACGATTATAAACGCATCACCAATGCGCTCAACGCCCTGGGATACGGCGCAGCCGGTACTTACTTCATCGTAAAAAGCCTACAGGCTAAATTTTCGTATGAAAAAGCGTACCGCCTGCCTACCAACGATGAGATGTTCGGAGATGAAGACCTTGAGACCGGAGATATTGCCCTGAAGCCTGAAAATAGCGACAATCTGAACCTCAATATAAGCTATAACGAGCTATTCGGCAAACATTCCATCTACGTAGAGGGCGGCGTGATCTACCGGCATACGAAAGATTATATCCAGCGTAATATTACAACCTTGGGCGGCGGCAAGTATGGGGCAAGCTTCGTAAACCACGGGCGTGTGGAAACGAAAGGGTATACCCTTTCCGTCCGTTATGGCTTTGCACAGTGGATAAGCGTGGGAGGAAACTTCACCCAGATGGATGTGCGCGATAATGTAAAGACCGTGAGCAGCGGAACAAACCAGGAAAGCCTCACGTATGGCGCACGTATGCCGAACCTGCCCTACCGGTTTGCCAATTCAGACCTATCGTTCTACTGGCGCAACCTGGGGCGGAAGGGTAATTTGCTTACGGTAACGTACGACAATCTATATATGCACAGCTTCCCGCTCTATTCGGAAGCGGTAGGCAGTGGGGAGGGCTTTAGGGTGCCCACACAGTTTTCGCACAATCTGTCTCTTTCATACGGCCTGCAAAACGGGCGCTATAATGTATCGTTCGAATGCCGCAACTTCACAGACGAAAGGCTTTACGACAATTTCAGCCTCCAGAAAGCCGGCAGGGCTTTCTATGCAAAAGTAAGGGTTTACTTAGGCAATTAATTAGTAGTATCTTTTTTATAAACAATAAGTTTCAAATATGACTAAATTGAACAACATGAAAAAAAATCAATTAATGAGCGTTCTTGCCGCTATGCTTGTAGCCGGCTGTATGTTTACCTCTTGCGGAGGCGACGACGACCCCGTAAATGGCGGTGGCAATGGTAACGGAAATGGCAATGGTAACGGGAACGGGAACGGAAATGGGGAAGAACCAAAAGAAATCGTATCCAACTATGTAATAGCCGCCACAGTAGGTAGCGCAAATTACCTGCTGACAGCCGACACACTTGGCGAAGGAAGCGTATCCGCCAAGAATAACGGACTTGAGACAGAGACCGGCACTTACTGGATATTCTACAAGGATAAGTATCTATACCGCTTAGTATACAATCAGGGAAATGCCGGCATTAGTTCTTCCTACATCCTGAATGAGAAAGGCGAAGTGAAAGACCGCGATATGCAATACGAAATCAGGCGGTTCACCTCTTACGGTACTTATAAAGGCTTTATCATCACCACTTCTACCGGCGCGCTGGGAGAAAGCTATGCGGATGCAAACGGTTATCTGCCGTTCGGCTTCCAATTATCGTACTTAGATGTAGCCAACGAAACATTTAAAGACAACGGCGATGTGATATTGGCCGAGAACTACCTCGGTAATGGCGAATATGTAACGCTGGCCGGTATACTCGAAGCCAATGGCAAGATATATTCTGCCCCTATACCCATGGGCCTGAGCCATTATGGCGTAAAGGCAAACGAAGGTAAATACGTTATATATCCCGAATTGGTAACCACCGAATCGGGAGGCAGCGGTAGCGGTACGTACACGGCAGGCGAATTGCCTAACACACAGCGCCCGGATGAAGCCTGGGTGGCTATCTATGCAGATGAAACGCTCAAAAACCCGAAGCTGATCAGAACGGATAAAATAAGCTATGCCTGCGGACGCTTCCGTTCACAGTATTACCAGACAACCTGGGCTGCCGACAATGGCGACGTCTATGTATTTTCGCCCAGCTATGCTAAAGTAATGACGGCGGATGTGCAGAAAGCAACCCTTCCTGCCGGCGTTGTCCGCATCAAAGCCGGAGCGGAAGACTTCGATCCCGGCTACTACTGTAATCTCGAAGAGCAGACCGGAGGCGCTTCCTTCTTACGCTGCTGGCATATCTCCGACGACTATTTCCTTCTGGTGATGTATGATAAGCCTTTTACGGAAAAAGGCTACGTAGCCTCCAGGCTGGCCGTCTACAAGGGAGAAGACAAGAAGTTTACCTACGTAACAGGTATGCCCGGCGATATTTCTACGTTCGGAAGCACTCCTTTCTTTGAAAACGGTATTGCCTATATGCCTGTAACAACCACGAATGGCCAACCCGCCCTTTACTGTATCAACCCGGCTACAGCCGTTGCGAAGAAGGGGATCACCGTAGAATCCGAGTCTATCGGCGCCGCCGGTAAGCTGACTTATTACGAAAATAAGTAAATCCACCTCTCTTTTATATTCCTCCTGCTTCCGCTGATCATGCGGAGGCAGGATTTTCTGATGATAAAATGAAAAACAAAAAATAAGCATACAAATGGTTAAAACAATAATTGATTTACTGGAATTTCTGAGGTCATGCGCGCCCTTGCTTACTTCGCTGGCCGTACTTACCGGGCTATGTATCCTGTTGTCAAGATCAATAAAGAAGCACGCCACGGTGTATTATCTGCTATTGGCCATACCCTTCGCGCTGGTTGCCCTCCCTTTTACATGCAGGATGTTTGGGATTGAAACGGTTAGCCTTGCCGGTATACCCATCCTCGGAGAGATTATAAGAGACTATATACACATGGGTACATTCGGGCATCCTTTACTGATTATCATCATGTATATGGGAGCGCTCGATCCTAAGATACCGGGCGTTAAGAAACTACTTTCCATCCGCAAGGAGCTTTCCATTATATCAGGCTTTCCGGTTCTGGCACATTCGCTGATCCGTGTTACCGGCAGTATCCCCAATTCCTTTACATTTTTCGCCAACCGTGCCGACTATATGGCACATACAAAAGTAGCAAGCGAATGGGGTGCGGGCATAAGCAGCGCCAGCTTCCTGCTGGGTATTATCATGCTACTGATATTCATACCCCTCTGGGTTACTTCTTTCGATTGGGTACGCAAGCGTATGAGTAAGGTGAAATGGCGGAAACTTCAGAAATGGGCCTACGTATTGTATGCTACCTTATTCATCCATGCCATGGGCATACAGGCAGGCGGCTTACTAAACCCAAGAGGAGGAGGCGCCCCAAGGCAGGCAACCGTAGAAACAACAGTAGCCGCAAAACCGGATATGAACAGACAAAACGCTCAAACAGCAAGGCCGGCTACCGGCGGACGCGTGCCAACCAAAGGGTTTTCAGACATTAAAGTCAGCGCTCCGGCGAAAGGATATATCCATATTATTTCCCTTATCTTAGTCTTTGGCTCCTATCTATACCTCCGATTGAGAAAAGCGAAAAAGGGTATGAATTTCAATTATTCTCATTACCTTTGCATGATTCAACAGAAAATATGGCAAAGAAAAGTAACAACACAAGAAAAAACAAC
>JAISCM010000054.1 GCA_031265595.1 Tannerellaceae bacterium | reverse complement strand
GAAACCTGCAATGTTCTGGCGCTTGTTGGTACATTTAACGTAAATGTACCATCAAAATCAGTCACAGTCCCTATCGTTGTTCCTCTGACAACTAAGGACGCTCCAATGACAGGCTCATTATCTTCGGCGGAAATAACCGTACCGGTTATCCGCGTTGTCTGAGCCGTTACAAATCCTATGCTCGTAAATAAGCATAATAAAAGATAAGTCAATCTTTTTTTCATAAACATTCCTTTTGAAATTAATTAACACACATCGTCGTAGTATTCACGTATTTATAGTTATTTCACAAATCTTTTGTTCATAATCCAAAATCCCAAAAAAGAATCAAAAGAGTATATTAGCAAACATTCTAAAAAAGACCCATCCAATTTAACATCAATTGATAATATAAAGAACAAAATGATTTATGCAATATTAATAATAATTTCAATACCATTCGATATAAACAGCTAATTTATTGTAATTTTTTTTGAAAAAAAACAAATCAACACAAAATACATCGAAATACATATAAATTATCATAAAACAGAAAATGCACCCATACGTATCAATTTGACACAAAGCTATGCGTATTTAGTAAATTATTAACATCCTATTTTCATATAAGTGTACCGTATCCTTTTTAAATACTTACACTTTGCTTATCCGTTCCGCACGGATCGTAGAGAGGTGTTTATTTTCTGAAAAAAAGTCTTCGCGAAGTCTTCAGTAAATCTTCGCGAAGTCTTTACAAAAACATCGCGTAGTCTTTATAAAGACTTCGCCATGTTTTACTCAACACATCGCGAAGACTTTTTTTTGCTAAAACGCAGTGGCTGTTTTTTATTCAATGCCGTTTTATTCGGTAAGAAAACGTTGTTTTAGCCGGATAATCGTCCTCTCTAAGTAGCTTTTTCACCCTTGCTTTCAGCTTTCAGCCGGCATATAACTGTTTGTATTACAGAATGAAATCCTGAAAGCAAACGTTTCAGTCTGCTTTCAGCCGGAAGCCGCACGCCATGTTCTTCTACTTCCCGAAGCTAAATCCTGAAAGCAGGCTGAAACGTCTGATTTCAGGATTTCTTTTTGTAATACAACTACTTATATGCCGGCTGAAAGCTGAAAGCAAGGGTGAAAAAGCTACTTGTAGAGGAGGGGGGTAAGCTCTTTTAGTACGACCGGCCCCAGTAAACCCGAAGGTATAGGCGCCCAGGTATCAAACCGTGCATCGTCGTAGCGAATGTTTACAAAATTAATATCATAGAACTTGCGCCAATGAATGCCTCGCCTGTCGTAATCGGCTATACGGTTGGCGGGGAGGTTGGTTACTTCTATTTCTATCCGGTTTTCGCCCTCTTTCAGGTAAGCGCCGATATTTACATGGAAGGGGACTGAAAATAAAGTGGCTACCCATTCGCCGTTTACATATACACGGGCGCTCTCACGTACATCGCCAAGGCATAAACGGTATTCCGATCCTTTATTTTTTTTATCCAGCCGGAAAGACGTTTGGTAGCGGGCTGTTCCTTTATTCACGGTTAATGAATCATCCCCCAGAGCGGTCCATGAGCCTAATGCCGGCAAATTGAAAGCGCCTTTTATAGGCGGAGAGCTTTCTACAAAACTCATTTTCCAATTATCTGCCAAGGCAAATGCTGTTCCGCTTTCTTTATAATACGTCCATTCCGGCGCGTCTGTATGTTTGCGGCTAAAGGTCTTTAGTATAATTGATTCTCCTGGTTTTAATTGCAGGTAAACTTCCGTCTGTTTTCCTTTCCTGATCTGCGCTTTGCCAGACTTGCCTGTTGCCGGGTCGAAAAGCATCGCGCTGGTAGCCTTTACGGCAAGCGGCGCCCAGCCATCTACTTCTCTATCTTGTAATAGGGTGAAGAAATAGTGGTATCCCTCCTTATGTGTACGACGGATATATTCTCCGCCAAAGTGAGTTTTGAACGGTTCTGGTTCTGCCTGGCAATGATCGAACAGGTCTTTGTAATCGCTTCCTGTTAAAATAATTCCTTTTCCAAACCGGTGAATGCCTGCTTCTCCGAAAGTATGTGCTTCCGGCAATTGTGCCAGGATGTTGGCGAGGCTATCACGTCGTTCGGTCAGTCGCGAAAAGCCCGGCACGTCCGAAGGGTATTGCCCTGTGAAGAGAATCGTTGCTCCTCCTTTTGCCAGGTCTATTATCTTTTCCAGCGTTTGAAGAGGCATTTGTTTCACGGAGGGTATTATCAGCGCTTTGTATTCCGTGCCGCCCGATGTCTGAATCATCCCGTGCTGCGTGGCGGCTGTTTGTATGTAGCGGTCGGAGATATAGTCTACGTCGTAGCCATTCTTTTTAATATGGGAAACTGTTTCATAAAAATCAGGCAGTTTCTCGCGCATCCCATGAATAGGAAATGTCTGGAAATAATTGCCCCGTTGCTCGTGCCATATATCATGCATCGGAAGATAAAGCAGAAAGTCATTATCGGGCGTTCCGTATTGAAGAAAAGACTGTACGCGGGCAATATAGCGGAAGAATGCCGGAGCGTCGCGCCATATCGTATTCGCAGGCGACATATCTACCGAGGCATAGAACTTCCATCCCGGCCAGGCGGCGTCGTCTGGCGAATAGGCCGTTCCGTGGAAGTATACATGATTTACGCCAGACACAAACATCTGGTCTATCTCCGGCTTGCATTGAGACAGGGAGGTTCTGAAGTGTTCCGTCAGCCAGGTAAACGTTTCTGCCGACGTATATTTTTTTCCTGTAATATGTGCAGCGGAAGAGGCAAACTTCAGGGCTGTGGGGTCGCCGTCATTCTCTTTACGTATCGAATCTTTTCTGAGGAGTGGAATATCAAAGTCTGTAATTCCGAATGATTCACATTCCGGAATATCCACCGAGGCGTATATATCAATCAGATTGGCCGGCGAGCCATGTGCCTGGTTTCGTGTTGTTACGCCCTTCTCATTTGCCCGCCGGGTCCATTGCTCCGTAAAGTTTTCCCGCAGTAGTTCGCCTACTACTTCGCGATAGTCGGAAATAATACGCGCCGAGGTATCTGTATGGCCATCGCTCAATAATTGAGTAAAATAATCTTGGAGGCGGTAGGCTTTCCTTTGTTCAAATTCGTTGAGTAATTCCGGAGTCCAGTCGGCGCCGTATACTTCATACGAATCATTGAAAAAGCTGCCTGGGTAGTTGGTTTGAGAAGAAGA
>JAISCM010000265.1 GCA_031265595.1 Tannerellaceae bacterium | reverse complement strand
TGGTTGGAGTTTTCCGGCATAGAGGCAAATCCGCATTACGAAACATGTATGCAGGCCGTAGCGCTTGTCAGGAAAGAAAAAGTACATTTTCTGCTTGCTGTAGGAGGGGGCTCAGTGATTGACGCCACTAAGTTTATAGCGGCGGCTGTTCCGTTTGAAGGAGATCCGTGGGATATATTGGCTAAGGGAAGCCCGGTAAAAGAAGCCATGCCTTTAGGCGCTGTTCTTACCTTGGCGGCTACCGGCTCGGAGATGAATGACAGAGTAGTCATTTCCCGTATATCTGTAGGTAAGAAACTTAGTTTTGCTACGCCGCTTGTTTTTCCGAAGTTTGCCGTAATGGATCCGGAAGTTACGTATTCATTGCCTGCCCGTCAGGTGGCTAATGGCGTGGTTGATTCGTTCATTCATGTTATTGAGCAATACCTGACGTATCCTGTAGATGCCAAGGTGCAGGATGCTTTCTCCGAAAGTTTAATGAAGATTATTGTAGAAGAGGGGCGGAAGGTTTCGGGCGATCCTTTGAATTATGATATACGCGCCAACCTGATGTGGGCGGCAACGAATGCCTTGAATGGCTGGATAGGACAAGGGACGCCGCAAGACTGGTCGTCGCATCGCATCGGACATGCGTTGACAGCGCAGTTTGGGTTAGACCATGCGGAGACGTTGGCCGTTGTTCTTCCGGGCGTTATGGAGTATATGCGTAAGGAGAAACAGGAAAAGATAGGCCAATTAGGCGCTGCTGTTTTCCATATAACCGAAGGGAGCCCGGAGGAACGTGTTGACAAAACGATAGAGGCTGTTGAAGCATTCTTCCATGAGATGGGCATGAAGACACGCTTGCATGAATACGGAATAAAAGAATCCGACCTGGATAAGTTAGTAGAGCCTATTACCCAAATGGGATGGAAATTAGGCGAGCATGGAACCATCGACGCCTCAGCAGCCCGCGAGATTTTAAGGTTGCGATTGTAATGAAAGATAAAAAGATCATAGTAGGTATAACCGGAAGTATAGCGGCTTATAAGGCAGCTTATCTGATTCGGGGATTAATAAAGAAAGGGGCCGAAGTACAAGTAGTTAGTACGCCTTCGGGGAAAGAGTTCATTACGCCGCTTACCCTCTCTGCCCTGAGTAGCCGCCCGGTTATCAGTGAGTTTTTTTCAAACCGGGATGGTACGTGGAATAGTCATGTTGACTTAGGGCTTTGGGCAGATGCTATGTTAATTGCTCCGGCTACTGCCTCCACCATTGGGAAAATGGCGAATGGCATTGCCGACAATATGCTGATTACAACGTACCTCTCATGCAAAGCGCCTGTCTTCGTGGCTCCGGCTATGGATCTGGATATGTTTGCCCATCCGTCTACCCGGCAGAATATAGATAAACTCCGCTCTTTCGGCAATTATATCATTGAGCCCACTGAGGGCGAGCTGGCAAGTCATCTGGTTGGTAAAGGGCGGATGGAAGAGCCGGACCGTATGATCCATATACTGGAAACATTCTTTGCTTCGGCAAACGATCTTCAAAAAAAAAAGATTCTGATAACAGCCGGCCCCACGTATGAAAAGATAGACCCGGTGCGTTTCATAGGAAATTATTCATCGGGCAAGATGGGATTTGCCCTTGCCGAAACGTGCGCCCGGAGAGGGGCCGACGTTCTTTTACTATCCGGGCCTGTTGCCTTGACGGCCTCTCACCCCCATATCAAACGAATCGATGTTGAGTCTGCCGGAGAAATGTATCAGGCGGCTGTTTCTTCTTTTCCGGAGATGGATGCCGCTATCTTGTGTGCGGCAGTGGCCGATTATCGTCCGGAGGCTGCTTCCCAGGAAAAGATAAAGAGGGAAAGCCGGGGAGACGTAACCCTCCGGTTGGTTCCCAATGAAGATATTGCTGCTTCTCTTGGGGCGATGAAAAGGGAAAATCAGAAGTTAGCGGGCTTTGCTTTGGAAACGAGCCATGAGCTTGCTTATGCCAAAGCTAAGTTGGAAAAGAAGAATCTCGATTTTATTGTACTCAATTCGTTAAGGGAGGCGGGAGCCGGCTTCCGCACGGATACGAATAAAATAACCATTCTCGACAATACAGGCAACGTAACCGGTTATCCTGTGAAGAACAAACAGGAAGTAGCATCGGATATTATAGACAAATTAGTAGATCTATTGAAATGAAAGTAATAAAGATATTCCTGTTTATACTCTTGTCGGCTACCGGATTTGATGGGGCGAAGGCACAAGAGATCAATGCCCGGATAACGATAAACAGCGATAAGATACAGGGCAGTAAACAAGTATACACCTCGCTCCAGACAGCGTTAATGGAGTTTGTTAATAACCGGAAGTGGACAGACGCCACTTTTGCCATCAATGAAAAGATAGATTGTACGATGACTATCTTAATTAATGAACGCGAGGGGGATAACTTCAAGTCGGAAATACAGATACAGGCGCGGCGTCCGGTCTATAATTCAGGTTATTCTACCACGACGTTAAACTTCCGCGACGTACAGCTTGACTTTGAATACATTGAGTTCTCGCCGCTGGAATATGCAGAGAATACGTTGCAAAACAATCTCACGGCCACCATCGTTTATTACATTTATCTTATCCTGGGGCTTGATTTCGACAGCTTTTCCCTCAAAGGGGGGAATCCCTTTTTCCAGCAGGCACAGCAGATTGTTAATTTATGCCAGTCGCAACCTGGTTGGAACGGTTGGAAGGCGTTTGACAATAACCGCAACCGGCACGCTATCATTACGGCGATCACAGAAAGCCAGGGCGAGCCGTTCCACGACGTATGGTATACCTGGCACCGGAAAGGGTTAGACGAAATGGCTGCCAATGCCGACCGGGGGCGTACCACCATTCTGGAAACGCTGCCGCTGATGGAAGAATATAAACGAAACCGTCCTACCTCCATCTTGCTTCAATTATTTTCGGATGCCAAGCTGGATGAGCTAATTGCTATTTATTCCAAAGCAAATACTCAGGAGAAACAAAACGGATACAAGTTGCTCTCCAACCTGTATCCTGCTGAAACAACCCGCCTGGAAGCGCTTAAAAAATAAACCGCCATGCTGAAATCGCTATACATACAAAACTATGTGTTAATAGATAATCTCGATATCCGCTTTGCCGATTCTTTTACTGTAATAACCGGCGAGACAGGAGCCGGTAAGTCTATTATACTGGGGGCCCTGGGCCTTGTACTCGGGCAACGGGTCGATTCCAAAGGCATCAAGAGCGGAGAAGACAAATGTGTGATCGAAGCCGTCTTTGATATTTCGGCTTATCGTTTGCAACCTTTCTTTGAAGAGAAAGGGTTTGAGTACGATACGGAAACCTGTATCCTCCGGCGTGAGTTGTTTGCTTCGGGGAAGTCGAGGGCCTTTGTCAACGATTCGCCGGCTTCGCTGAACGATGTGAGGGAATTGGGTAATCTGCTGATTGATATTCATTCGCAGCATCAAAACCTGTTGTTGGCCGATACGAAATTCCAATTGAAGGTAGTAGATGTAATGGCGCAGAACGAATCTACCTTACTTCACTATAAGAAGGAATATACCTTTTACCAATCACAGAAAAGAGCCTTGAAAGAGCTGTGGGAGAAAGCTTCGCAGGCCAGGCAGGATGAAGACTATATCCGTTTTCAGCTAAAGCAACTATCGGAAGCCAAGCTGACGGAAGGCGAACAGGATGAGCTTGAAAAGGAGCTGGCCACTCTCTCGCATGCCGAAGAAATAAAAGGCGCCCTCTATAAAATAGCCGGACTGCTTAACGGCGAAGACCGGGGAAGCGTACTCTTACTGAAAGAAGCCTTGT
>JAISCM010000235.1 GCA_031265595.1 Tannerellaceae bacterium | reverse complement strand
GTAGGTCATCGACCTGCGGGGGAGGAAGTTCCGTAGGCCATCGACCTGCGGGGAGGTGCGTAGGTCAACGACTTGCGGGAAATAATCGTTAATAAAACATAATCTTTTAGTAAAATATTTTTTAGTAAAACGAAAAATGTGAGTATATCTTGTATGCTGGGCTCCTGTTTTGATTGGGCTCGCTTTTTCTTTATTCGGACATTTGATAAGATAAATATGAAAATGTTGCCGGTATGGTATTATATCACTTTATGGTATTTAATGAAATCTACTTATACATTGATTCGAGACTGTTTTATTAAAAACGGACATTTCAAAATAGAATATCGACGCGAGGCGTTTCTTTTCGTCCGGTATTCTGCGATATTCCTGCTTTTAATATATTTGCATTAATACAAAGAAAAAGCTAACTTCGCGCTCAATTTTGTTAAATGAATAAAACGAACTTATTGTATGAAACGAAACTTATGTACATAGCATGTTATGCAGACTTAACCTAATTTGCTGAGCTTATACATGCGGATGATTTGATAGACTAACACATTAAGATAAAGATAAAAATTTAACCCAATAAAAGAGATGGAATCTTGGAAAAAAGAGGTATTGGTGTTTTCTCCTTTTGAGATACCAGACGTAAAGCTGGCTTTGAAAACAATTGAAGCAGGCGCGTTCCCGGTATTGCATTTAAACCAATCAAAAAAAGTGTCTGATAATGCTTTAAAAGAATTATCGGAAAGAACAGATCAACCTTTCGGCGTTTATATTTCTCCCGGAACGGAAGGTCTGGAGCTACCACAGAATGTGACCAAAGTTATTTTACCCGCCGGTAGCCGGATGCCGGTGGGTAAAGGTGTTGAACTTCTACACCAGGCGTATTCGCCGGACGACGTCTCGACGCTGATCAGCCATGGCGCTTCTTCGATTATCATCAAAGGCAATGAAGGCGCCGGGAAAGTAGCCCGGGAGTCTTCCTTCATCCTTTTTCAGAAAGTAATCGGCCTATGCAAAAAGAATGGCGTCAGACTGTATGTTCAGGGAGGCGCCGGCGTACATACATCCGCCGCTTTCTTTGCATTGGGGGCCCAGGGGGTTGTGCTTGATTCGCAAGTGGCCGTTTTCCCCGAATGTAGCGCTCCGGCAGAACTTAAACAGGTTTGTAAAAAACTGAACGGGAACGAAACGGTTGTGATCGACGGTTTCAGGGTGTTGCGCAGAACAAACTCGCCTAAGCTCCCCGCCGTCCCTAAAGTAACTGATTTATATCCATATCTGGGAGGATACGACCTCTCTGAGAATTACATCCCCATGGGGCAGGATATTACCTTGTCCGTTGACTACCTTACCCAATACAGAAATCTTAAAAACCTGGTATCTGCCATCCGGGAGGCTGCTTACGGACATCTTCACCAGGCTAAATCATTCGCTGTCATTGGTGAGAACAGTGAATTTGCTAAAGATTTACATATAAAATATCCCATCGTTCAAGGGCCGATGGCCCGCATCAGCGATACGCCGCAATTTGTGCAGGATGTAGCCAACGAAGGCGCTATGCCTTTCCTGGCATTAAGTATGATGGCGGGAGAGCCTTGCCGGAATCTCCTGAAAGAAACAGCAGCGTTATTGGGAGATAAGCCCTGGGGAGTGGGAATACTGGGCTTTACTTCGCCCCAGATGCTGGAAGAACAAACAAAGTACATCCTTGAAACGAAGCCTAAAGTGGTACTTATCGCCGGCGCCCGCCCGGATTTGGCCACTCCTTTTGAGAAGGAAGGCATAAAGGTTCTCTTACATGTACCGTCGGTAAGCCTTTTGGATATGTTTCTGAAAGAAGGCGCCAGGCATTTCATCTTTGAAGGCCGCGAAAGCGGAGGGCATGTCGGCCCTGTGATGAGCCTGGTACTTTGGGAGAAACAGATAAACCGCTTGCTGAAAGAAGACAATAAATCAGCCATCAGCGTTTTATTCGCCGGAGGGATACACGATAGCCTTTCGTCTGCCTTCGTGAGTATTATGGCGGCCACTATGGCGGCCAAAGGAATCAAAATAGGGATTCAGATGGGTACTTCCTATCTCTACACAGAAGAAGCGGTTGCATCCGGCGCTATCCAAAGCGAATACCAGAAACAACTTATTGAAAAAACGGAAACGATCTTGCTGGAAACGGCTTTGGGACAAGAAACCCGCGCCATAGCCACTCCCTATGCAGCGTCTTTCTTACAGGAAAAGCAAAAAATGCTTTCAGGAGGTATGGACGCCAAGGAAGCCTGGATAAAGCTGGAAGGGCTGAACCTGGGCCGTTCACGTATTGCTGCGAAAGGAGTGGAACGGAAAAACGGCGAGCTGATAAAGCTATCCGGTAAAGAGCAGATCAAAAAAGGGCTTTATATGACCGGCGAAGCGACAAGCCTGATTCAAAAGACCATCTCTATAAAGACGCTTCACCGGCAGGTTGCGGTAGACAATAACCTGCTGATCCGTCAACTTAACGATATTGATATCCCTGATTACCATTCGTCTCCCATGGATATTGCCATTGTGGGGATGGAATGTATCTTCCCCGACGCAAAGAACAAAAATGAATATTGGAAAAACCTTTTCATCGGCAAAGATACGATAACGGAAGTACCCGATACCCGGTGGAATAAAGAGATATTCTATAAACCGGATGTGCGGGATACCGACTACTCTGCCTCCAAATGGGGAGGGTTTATTCCCACCATCGATTTCGACCCGTTGGAGTTTGGCATTACGCCGCAATCGCTATCATCCATAGAGCCGGTTCAGTTGCTGAGCCTTTATGTGGCCAAGCGTGCATTGGAAGACGCCGGATATACCGACTTATCGGCCGTAGACCTGGAGAACACCTCTGTTTTCTTCGGAGCAGAAGGCGCTACCGACCTGGCAAGTACGTATGGTATCCGGTCTGGGCTTATGCAATTGTTTGGCTATTTACCCGCCGGGATAGACGAAGCCTTGCCTAAGCTAACGGAGGATTCATTCCCCGGCGTGCTGTCTAACGTGATTGCCGGACGTATTGCCAACCGCCTGAATCTGGGCGGACGCAATTATACCGTAGACGCAGCCTGCGCTTCCTCATTGGCAGCCATGGACGTTGCCTGCCAGGAGCTTGTATCCAATCGATCCGATATGGTCATCGCAGGCGGCGCCGACTTCCATAACGGGATCAATGACTTCCTGATGTTTTCTTCCACCTACGCCCTATCGAAAAAAGGACGCCCCGCCTCTTTCTCCAACGAAGCCGACGGGATCGTATTAGGCGAAGGCATCGGAGTAGTTGTATTAAAAAGGCTCCAGGACGCCGAACGGGACGGCAATAAGATATACGCCGTGATCAAAGCGGTGGAAGGAAGCAGCGACGGACGAAGCCTCGGACTAACCGCCCCCAACCATAAAGGGCAGGTCAATGCCTTGGCAAGAGCTTACCGGCGCGCCGGCATCGTACCCTCTCAGGCAGGGTTTATAGAAGCGCATGGCACGGGAACCGTTGTGGGCGACAAAACGGAACTATCCGCCCTTACCGATATATTCTTAGACACAGGGGCCCTCAATAAACAAACCTATTTAGGCTCTGTCAAGACCCAGATCGGACATACCAAATGTGCCGCCGGTATGGCCGCTTTAATCAAAGCAACCCTGGCCGTACAGCAAGGGATCATTCCACCGATCTTACATCTGAACCAGCCGAATGGCTATTATAATGAAAAAACAAACCCATTCGTATTTAATGCCAACCCGGTGGTATGGAAAGAAGAAAAGCGAATTGCCGGAGTAAGCGCCTTTGGTTTTGGAGGCACTAACTTCCACGTCGTCATTGAAAACTATCCCGGAAATAAAGCGAATGAGAAGCCGCCATTAGAAATATGGCCGTCGGAACTATGCGTATTCAGGGGAGAAACCATGAGCGAGGCCAAACAGCAAATGCAGAAAATAGCGGACCTACTGACGCTGAACAACAGCATTGCCCTGAAAGAGATAGCCTACACGCTGGCTGTATACAGCAAAGAGACCATCCAGATATCAATAGTAGCCGGCAGCGTAGAAGAGCTTTTAAAGAAAATAGCCATTGCCGCAGACGATAAGCGCGACCTGAATATATTCTACCGGGAGGCGAAAGAAGGGCAGGTTGCCTTTTTATTCTCCGGCCAGGGTAGCCAGCGCGTCTATATGGCGTCAGACTTATTTACGGCTATCCCGTCAATGCGCCGTCTGCTGAAAGAGAATCCACTATATGAAGATATTATTTTCCCTGATACGGCATTCGGTGAAGAAGAAAAGGAAAAACAACAAACAACGATTACCGATACCCGTAATGCGCAACCACTTTTAGGGATAGTAGACTTTGCCATTGCCGAATACCTGTATTCATTGGGAATAAAGCCGGATATGGTGGCCGGGCATAGCTACGGAGAAGTGGCCGCTTTGTGTTTTGCCGGCGCTTTCGCTCCGGAAAGTTTAGTTTCGCTGAGCCGTGAGCGAGCGCAAGCCATCCTGAACGCCATAGAAGACGACCCGGGCAAAATGGCGGCGATCAGTAATGTCACCGGAGAGGAACTACGAGAGCTGCTTGCCGGCGAAACAGAAGTATGGGCCGTTAATTACAATTCGCCCAAACAGACTGTATTGGCAGGAACCTCCCCCGGCATAAGCGGGTTTATACAGAAAGTAACGGAAAAGGGTATCGCCTGTAAAGAAATAAATGTAGCATGCGCCTTCCATAGTCCGTTATTGGCCAGGTCTAACGGATTATACGCCCAGGTGTTGCAGCGTATTTCCTTCAATGAACCCATCATCCCCGTATGGTCTAACACAACGGCGGAAGTATACCCGGCAACGGCGGAGGAGATAAAAGAACGGCTGGCGGAACATCTGGTAAAACCCGTATTATTCTCCAAACAATTAGAGAATATGTATAACGCAGGCGCCCGTATCTTTGTGGAAACAGGCCCGGGAAGAGTATTAACAGGCCTTGCCCAACATACGCTGGGTGATGATATTATCGCGATACAAACCGAAAATAAAGGCAGCGAAGGGATCACCTATTTATTAAAAGCGCTCGGCCAGTACGTATCAACAGGAAAAGAATTTAACATCGAAAAGTTGTTTGAAGGCCGCAAGGTTACAACGATTGATATAGACAACATCGAACAGTATAAGAAAAAAGCTACCGTATGGTTCATTAATGGACAAAATGCAATTCCCTCGGACAGAAAGATGCTGTCGGGAGAAATATATCCAATAACAAAAATATTCAGTACAAATATGGGAAAAGAAATATTCAGCACCAGTACAAACCCCGACAAAATAATGTTGGAATACTTAGATAGTTTGAAACAATTGATAGAGAACCAACGCGAAATGATACAGAATCAGCGTGACGTCATGTTAGGCTACTTTGGCCAATACGAACCGGCTACTCCGCGCACATTTGCCCCGCG
>JAISCM010000231.1 GCA_031265595.1 Tannerellaceae bacterium | reverse complement strand
CTTCGAGAATATACTTCGGCCCTGGTCGGACGACATCAGCTCTTAACTTAATGACATTGCCCTTTAGGGGGTTGGGGGGTGGGTTTCGGGACAATATAAGTACAAAAAGCCCCTCTTATATACTATGATCATAACCGGATAGTATACTGTTTATATTTGCTGTATATAAGTAATACAAACCATTTAAACAGTAAATATCATGAATAAGCAAGCACATATAGGGAAAATAATCTCGGAGAAATTGAAAGAGAAAGGGATAAAGGTGAAAGAATTTGCTGCGCTGATCTGTTGCGAACGGGCGAATGCTTACAAAATACTAAAGCGGAAAAGCCTTGATACAGACTTGCTATGCAAAATATCAGACGTTATTGATTATGATTTCTTTGCCGAATTTTCCGACAAGAATAAGAAGCTCAACGAAAAAAACTACATCACCCTCTCGATCGTAAAAAACCAAGATCTATTCATAGAAATAGATATCCAAAAAGAATTGTTGGACGAAATGACCGGAAATTCAAGAAAGATCACATTAGAGACGATGCATAAATCAATCTAACGTCAGGCTAAATTCATCTCTTAGCTTATCTAATACAGGGTTAACCGTTACCAGGTGTTCGTATTTCTCTGTAGAAGTATAAGCTAATTTTTTTTCATTTGTTTCGGAGATGCGGATGTGCATTTGGATATGGCTGTTCTTCAGGCTGGCGCGTAAGAAGGGTAACAGGTTTATGCTGTCGTTTAGTAACTCCTCTTGTTGGCCGGGATTGTGTACGGCTACTTCGAAGGTGTGATTTTCCTGCAATACCGGTTTGCAGTTTACCATGGCGCCTTTCAGGTACGCATTCTTCTCTATTTTTTGTGCATATTCGTCCCAGTAGTTGGTTAGTTCGGCTTGTTCGAAGGGGGTCGATTCTTCGTTTGTTGCCGGCGCGGGCTGTGCTTGTTTATCGGGCTCCTTTTCTATGGCTTTCCGGATAGACGTCGATATGGGCGGTGGCGATGCTTTCTTTGGGGGAGCCGGGGGGGCTGCCGGGGGCGGGGCGGCAACTGAGGGGGCGGCAGATGCGGTTTGCGCGGCCGGTGCGGTGGCAGGCGAAGCTTCGCCTACCGGTTCAATCAGGAGTTTTTTTTTACTGTCGTCTGTTTGCGGCTGGTTTATCTGGCATAGCTGGATCAGTAGTAGTTCCATCAGCAAACGTTTGTTGCGGCTGATGCGGTAATTCAGATCGCATCCGTTGGCCAGTTCGATCGCTTTAAATAAAAACGGGTCGGAACAGCGTTGGGCCGTTTCTTTATAGCGTTCGCGGATGGAAGCGCCTACTTCAAACAAGATGAGTGTGGAGGCATCTTTGCACACCAGCAGGTCGCGAAAGTGCGAAGCCAGCCCTGTGATGATGTGCTGCCCGTCGAATCCCTTATTCAGTATCTCATTCAGCAGGAGGGCCGCCGCACGGACATTGCCCGACAAGGCCGCGTCTGTCAGCCTGAAATAATATTCGTAGTCGAGCACATTCAGATTCTCTATAACAGCCTGATACGTAATATTCCCATTGCTAAAGCTCGCTGCCTGGTCGAAGATAGATAAGGCATCGCGCATCCCGCCGTCGGCCTTCTGGGCGATTACGTTCAAGGCTTCCGGCTCGGCGGCAATGCCTTCCTGCGATGATACATACTCCAGATGCTCTACCATATCGCCTATCGAAATGCGGGAGAAATCATAGATCTGACAACGGGATAAGATGGTGGGCAACACCTTGTGCTTCTCTGTAGTAGCCAGGATGAACAGGGCATGGCGGGGCGGCTCTTCCAGCGTTTTAAGAAAGGCATTGAATGCCTGGGTGCTCAGCATGTGAACCTCGTCAATAATAAAAACCTTGTATTTACCCAGCGCCGGCGGGATGCGTACCTGGTCTATCAGCGAACGGATATCGTCCACCGAGTTGTTCGACGCAGCATCCAGCTCATGGATGTTATACGACCGCTGTTCATTGAACGCCCGGCACGACTCACATTCATTACACGCCTCGCCGTCCGCAGCAGGGGTAAGGCAATTGATTGTCTTGGCAAAAATACGTGCGCACGACGTTTTCCCTACGCCACGCGGGCCGCAAAACAAATAGGCGTGGGCCAGCTTATGAGTGGCAATTGCATTTTTCAGCGTAACGGTAAGCGACTTTTGCCCTACTACGCTATGGAAAGTGGAGGGCCGGTACTTCCTGGCAGATACGATATAATTATCCATTGATACTTTTTTATTCTGATCACACAAAGATATACAAAATAATTCATTTATCTTTGTATACAATAATTCATACGATGTCATTTCTGAAAAGCTTTTACAACAACTATCTATCCAGGGTGAACGTTTATGTGCTGGTAACCATTGGAGCTGTGGCCCTTACATTCACTGCCGGCGACAGCAACCTGTACAAACGCTATACCTACGATGAGAAAATAAGGGAGCTTGAAAAAGAAATAAAATATTATCAGGACGAAATAGAAACAAATAAAGCAAAGCTAAACAGCCTCCGCACCGACAAGGAAGGCCTCGAACGCTTTGCCCGTGAAGAATACTATATGAAGAAACCAAATGAAGACGTATTCATTATCAGAAAAAAATAACGATGAACACATCCATACGCACGCTGCTCTTTAATGGCTCGGCTTTACTGGTATTACTGGGCGCTACCTTGTTTTTCTCCAGGCTTTTCTTCGCCCCTTACCTCTTTGCCGCCGGGGCGGCAGGCATAGCCATCTGCCATCTTACCACCCCCACGAAGGGGATGGATCATCGCAGACGTCGCCTGCAACTATTCAATGTGATAGCCGGCCTGCTGCTGGTGGTCGGTTCATCACTCATGTTTATGAACATGAACGAATGGATACTCTGTGTTACCATCGCCGCCCTGCTGATGCTCTATACATCGTTCGTTGCGCCAGGCGAAAAATAGCAGACATTAATGCCGCTCAATCCATTACTTCTTGCAATTTATTTCGCAAATCTTCACCGGTGATATTCGTTGCAATAATAAGGCCGTCGGGATTGAGTAAAACATTTGCCGGTATGCCGCGCACGCCGTATAAAGCGGGTATTTCGGAATCCCAGTAGCTCAGGTCAGACAAATGCGTCCAGGTAAGATGGTCGTCGTGGATTGCTTTCATCCACTTCTGCCTGTCGCTGTCTAAGGATATACCCAGTACGGTAAAGCCTTTGTCTTTATAGGTATTAAATACCTTAACCACATTTGGATTTTCTCTCCGGCAGGGCGGACACCAAGCCGCCCAAAAGTCTATAAGTACGTATTTCCCGCGAAAGTCGGACAGCGAAACAGATACGCCTGCCGTATCCGGTAAAGAAAATTCAGGCG
>JAISCM010000230.1 GCA_031265595.1 Tannerellaceae bacterium | reverse complement strand
GCGGCCAGGAAAGGGATTGCCATCAAGGTAATACCCATTAACGAGAAAGGCGAGCTTTGCCTGGATCGCTATAGAGAACTCTTCTCCGAACGCACCCGGTTTGTATCGGTAACACACATCTCGAATGTGCTGGGGACGGTCAATCCGGTGCAGGAGATCATTGAAATAGCCCATACGCATGATGTGCCCGTATTGATAGACGGAGCGCAGGCTGTTCCGCATACGAAAGTAGACGTACAGGCATTAGGCGCCGACTTCTACGTTTTCTCCGGGCATAAAATATACGGGCCGACGGGTATCGGCGTTTTGTACGGCAAAGAAGAATGGCTGGATAAGCTCCCCCCCTATCAGGGAGGAGGCGAAATGATCGCTACCGTTACGTTCGAGAAAACAGTCTTTAACGAACTACCCTTCAAGTTTGAAGCAGGCACGCCCGATTATATCGGCAGTACGGCGCTGGCGGAAGCCTTGCGTTATGTAGAACATATCGGGATAGCGCGCATTGCCGCTTACGAAAACGACCTGTTGCAGTACGCCACCGAAAAATTAACCGCCATAGAAGGCGTCCGTATTTTCGGGCAATCCAAACAGAAAAGCAGTGTATTATCTTTTCTATCCGGCCATATCCATCCCTACGATATGGGTATGTTGCTCGACCGCTTGGGGATAGCCGTGCGTACAGGCCATCATTGCGCCCAGCCGCTGATGAAAGTATTGGGTATTGAGGGCACGGTGCGCGCTTCTTTTTCATTCTATAATACGAAAGAAGAAATTGATACGTTTATTAATAGTGTGGAACGAGTTCGCTCCATGTTGTAAAAAATAAACGCTATGCTGTATTATATTAAAAAGTATCCTTTTTCTTTAGCTGTTGTTCTGGTAGTTATTTATCTGTCATTCTTCAAGCCGCCCATCATAAACATGCACTTGTTTGATGGGTTCGACAAAGTAGCCCATTTCTGTATGTATGCCGGCCTGTCGGGTATCTTGTGGCTCGAATTTTTGCGCAATCACCGAAAGGGCGGATTACGTGTAAGGCGGGTTATCGTGGGGGCCGTTGTCTGTCCGGTACTCTTTGGCGGATTAATTGAATTGGGGCAAGCTTACCTTACAGCGTATCGGGGGGGAGACCGGTTTGACTTTCTGGCTAATCTTACGGGCGTCTTTGTTGCTTCGCTGATCGCCTGGTATATTCTGCGTCCTTTTATGTTGAAAAAGAATTAATGTATATGCTCCTGCCTTGCCTCGAAGCAGATCGTACCGAAGCCGGTTGTGATGAAGCCGGAAGGGGATGCCTGGCCGGAGCCGTTTTTGCCGCTGCTGTGATCCTTCCTCCCGGCTTCGCCCCTGATGAATTGAATGACAGCAAGCAACTGAGCGAGAAGAAACGCTATGCCTTACGCCCTCTTATCGAACAATGCGCTACCGCCTGGGCTGTCGGCATCGTGACGCCCGAAGAAATTGATGCAATCAATATACTGAATGCGTCTTTCTTAGCCATGCACCGGGCCATCGCGCAACTGGCTGTTCAACCGGAGCATTTACTGATCGACGGTAACCGCTTCACCCCCTATCCCGGCATTCCCCATACAACTATTGTAAAAGGAGACGGTAAATTCCTGAGCATCGCAGCCGCATCCATCCTGGCCAAAACCTACCGCGACGATTATATGAACGCCCTCGCCCTTCATTATCCGGCCTATCACTGGGACAGCAACAAAGGCTATCCCACCAAAGCCCACCGCCTTGCCATACAGGAATCGGGCATTACTCCCTACCACCGCAAAACGTTCACCTTGCTCCCCGGGCAGCTTTCTTTCGATTTTCACTAAACAAAGATTGCGCACATCCCTTCCGGGATATGCGCAATCCATATACGCTACTCAATTTATTGACGATCAGAAATTGCCGCCTTCTACATCCCACCAGAGGCGGGTGCCTTCGTGGTCGGGGCCTTTCAGCAGTGTGCGGGCCTTTTCTACTTCGGCTAAATTTGAATTGCGGTCGTTGCGCGGGAAGCGTAGACGTTTCGGAAATTCGCCTTTGGGGATATTGCCCTCGCTGTAGTTCGTTACAGCCGGGAATAGTTTTGGGTATCCCGTGCGGCGAAATTCGCTCCAGGCTTCCTGCCCTTCGGGGAACATCGCAAGCCATTTCTGGTTAATGATCTTATGGAGCTTTTCTTCCTGAGAAGCGCCCTCCTCCCATTTAACCGTTGCTTTGTCTATACCGGTGATATTATTATCCGGGTTGAACGGGTCTTCATAATCAGCAGATACGCCTGTGCCATTGTTGATGTATGCGGTATAGGCTTCGTCTGCGATGCCAAAATCTTTAAAGGAAACGCTGATGCCTTGCTCATACAATTCTTTTGCCGGGGCGCCCATGTTCCATCCCCTTACTGCCCCTTCGGCGCGCAGGAAGTATACTTCGGCCACCTTCATAATGGGCAATGCGTTTGTTATCATGGCCTGTCCGCCGTTCTGGTCGGTATATTTGCTTGACGGCATATTGATGGTAGAATACATAATATAGTTATTCTTGTCCGGGATAAGTATACCCTGGCGGATACCTATATACTCGCCCAGCTTATTTACGGCATTACCATTCTTATCCAATATGTCTTTCTTGGCTCCGCCTTCTTCAAACCAGCCTACCGGTGTAACATATTTGGGTAAACGGGGGTCTGCATATCCTTTCAGCATGCTTATCATTGAAGCGCTCACACGGATGTCGCCATACGAATAGTTAATTTCGTTCAATGGATTCTGCAAGCCGGCATCTACCACTTCGATGTTTTTATCAGCAGAAGTCAATACGCCGTACTTATGACTTACGGCCGCTTCGGCAGTTGCTTTTGCCAACGCCGGTTCTACTTTAGCGATACGCATGGCCAGGCGAAGGCGCAAGGAGTTGGCAAAGCGTATCCACAGTACGTTATCCCCTCTGTTTATAATATCAAATTCAGCCATACGCTTTGTGGCGGCGGCAGGGTTTGAATCTACAAATGTTGTCAGGGCGTGTACACATTCTTCCAGTTCCTGAAGGAAGGTTTTGTAAACGGTTTCCTGGTCGTCATAAGGAACGGTTTCTCCTCCCTTCATTGCCTGGCTGTAAGGGATTGGGCCGTAGATGTCGCAGACGCGGTGCATCGCTGCCACCCGTACGATCTTAGCCACCGATACATAATCCGGCTCTTCGGTAGATTTCAGAATATCACTGATCGGTTTCATTACATATAGTATACCTGCTCTGAAAGGCATTTCGTTCCAACCATCATTCATCGAATAGGTAGAATTATTGTAATTGCCTCCGAAGGGGGTAGGGACGGCCAGATAGCCCGACCATAAATCGGCATTCAGGTTTTGCTGTAACTGATATTCGTAGTTCCTGTTTTGAAAATTCAGGTAGATAGAACTCATCGGTTGATAATAACGGGCCGATATTTTCACGTTCTCAGGCTCCAACCCGTTCGGATTGGTGTTGACCGATTCAAAGTTGTCAGTACAAGCCATTGCGCCCATCAGCATGGCCAATGTACATACAGAGAATGCTCTTTTCAGTTGATTTTTTATAGTTTTCATGACGAGATGCTTTTTAGAATGTTACCTTTAAGTTAATACCGTAACTACGGGTGGCCGGCAGACCAAACGTATCGAAGCCCTGCCAGGCATTGTGAGTAGAGACAGACATTTCCGGGTCATGGGGAGAATCCTTGTAGAGGAAGAACAGGTTGCGTGCAATTAACGAAACGCTCAGGTTCTTTGAAGGAGCGATCAGGTTGCGGAATGTGTAGCCCAGCGAAAGCTCTCTCATACGGAAGTTGGTAGCCGAATACACATATTCGCTTCCTGCCTTGTCTTTGCCGGCTGTTGATTCGTAGAACGATTGTGCGTCTATCGTCTTTCCGTTTCCTACATCCACCCCTCCCTTGTCGCGTGCGTCGCCTGTTACTTTAGAAACGCCGTAGGCATCCAGGTAGCTCTGCGTCATACCGATTGTATTTCCGCCAATCTTTCCGTCGAACAGGAAGTAGAAAGAGAAGTCGTTATAGGTGATCGTATTCCCCCAGCCCAACTGCCATTTGGAGTTTACATTGCCTAAATAAACGTTGTTTCCTTCGCTCAATTTAGGGTTTCCGTCGGCATTTAATACAATTACGCCGTTGTTGTCTCTTTCAAGGATGCGTCCGTATACGTCGCCGAATGAGCCACCTTCTTTTAGCATGAAGCGATAGCCGGCTCCCGAGCCTAATTCTACGCCGTCAGACAAACGGTCGTCTAATTTCTTTACTATATTGTCGTTGTACGAGATGTTGAAATCCGTTTTCCAGCTCCATTCATTATTTATATCAAAGCGATAGCTGGCCGAGGCTTCAAAGCCGGTATTCTGTATATCGCCTGCATTGATATAATAGCTTTCATATCCGCTGGCTAAGGGAGAGGCGATCTCGAAATACTGGTTCTTGTTATTTGTCTTATAGTACGTGAAGTCTACATTGAAACGATTTTCAAACATCGTCAGGTCAAAACCAAACTCCATGGAGTGCATCTTTTCTGGTTTCATTTCCGTAAACGGGGCTTTGTTATTAGGTTCCAGCGAGCCTACATTAATACCATCCATCGGGTGGGTGATAAAGGCGGGAACGTCGTTACCCACAATACTGTATGAACCGCGAAGCTTAAACAGGTTGATCATGTCCCCCATAGAAACCATCTCGTTCAGCAAGGCCGTTACACCTACCGAGGGATAGAAATAAGAGACATTATTTGTAAAAGCCAGCGCCGACGACCAGTCGTTACGCCCCGTTACATCTACATAGATCATATTATTGAAACCAAACTGTACGGTACCGAACACGGAGTTCAAGCGTTTCCTCGGGCTTTCGATGCGTTCGTTTCCGTTGCCTTTGATATTCTCGGGCACAAAGAAGTTGGGTTGGTCTAAACCATATTTGTTGCTGTCTACGATGGTACGTTGTGTTTTCGTATCCATAAAGCTGCTACCTGCCGACGCATTGACTTCCCATATCTCATCAAACGTTTTACTGAAGTTCAGCATCACATCGCCATAGAATTGCGTTG
Source organism: Tannerellaceae bacterium (assembly GCA_031265595.1). The sequence goes on along the minus strand of JAISCM010000230.1, from coordinate 2,124 downwards.
GGTCGAATGTTTCAGCCCTGTACCGTCCGTTGCCGCCCGGCGCCCACATTTCTGTAGTGGTGGCATACCATTTCCGTTCGAATTTATCTTTGGCATTATCCACGCTCAGACGGCCCTGGATGTTCAGATAATCCGTAATTTTCAGGTTTGCCGTAGCCGATGCCATGATGCGGTCGCGCTGTTCCGTCGCCCTGTTGCGGTTCAATATCCAATAGGGGTTGGAGGTAAAGTCGTTCAATGACGTATACCAGTTCTGGGCGTTTAAGTTGCGTCCGCCGTCGAACACTTCAAAATTGTTTTTGTAATTACTGAAGTCGCCGTTGGCCGGGAAGGTATATACCCCCGTCAACGGGTTTATGTACGTACCCCCATGCGGGCGGTTAGCCGCTTTTTGTGTAATATATGAAATAGAAGCGTCGAGCGTCAGCCGGTCGTCAAACAACCTGAATGATTGCCGCGCCGTCATATTATGCCGCTGAAAGTCATTCGTAGGCATAATACCCGATGAGGTTGTATTGGCATACGATAAGAAGCTTTGCGCCCTTTCCGTCCCTCCATTGATGGTAACAGAATTAATGTACGTAGCCCCTGTACGGAAGAAATCCGTCATCCGGTCTTTACCGGGAGCGTCTCCGGCGATTTTCTCGCCCCAACTCTTTTCGCTCAACTGGTTGCCTGTCTTGATAGCGCCATAGGTATGTTGCAGCTTCGGCGCGCTCAAAGGCGTTTCCATTGTAATATTAGACGAGAAGTCTACACGTGCAGCGCCTTCGCGTCCCTTCTTGGTAGTCACCATAATAACGCCATTGGCCGCCATGCTGCCATACAAAGCCGCTGCCGAAGCGCCCTTCAGTACGTTCATGCTGGCAATGTCGTCCGGGTTCAGGTTAGACAAAGCGTCGCCCCCGTCGCGTCCTTCATATTCGCCTTCCAATTGAGACGTCTTTGGGTTATTCATCGGAACGCCGTCAATAACGATCAGCGGTTGGTTATTACCCCAGGCCGATTTGTTACCCCGAAGCAAAATCTTCGACGACCCTCCGGCGCCGGTTGCATTCGGCGTAATCACCAGCCCCGCCGCTTTACCTTGCAGCGAATTGATCATATTAGCGTCTTTAGCCTTCGTCAGCTCGTTTCCCCCCAACTGCTGGGTGGCATACGTTAAGCTTTTCGCTTTCCGCTCAATACCCATGGCCGTAACCACTACCTCGTTGATTTTCTGTGAATCGGCAAACATGTCCACATTGATCACCACACGGTTTCCTACGGTTTCTTCTACGGTAGACATCCCCAGGTACGAGAATTGCAATACATCACTGTCGTTCACCTCCAATGAATAATTCCCATCCAGGTCTGTTACCGTCCCATTCGTTGTCCCTCTGACAACCACATTTGCTCCAATCAGCGGCATGTTGACATCTTTGTCCATCACAACTCCACTAACCTTCTTTTGCGCCCATAAAGAGCCGGTACATGTTCCGATACAGAACAGTACGAACAACACTAAGTACCTTCTCATGAAATTAGTAATTTAAGTAAGTTGAATAAGTTAAAAAGTAAATACATAAACTGACGTTTAGCTACAGTTATTGTAAAAATAACTATACATGTTGCAATTAATACTAATAAAATTCTCTTGTCACAATTAATTTATCGTGCGAATATAAAGATAAAAAAACATATCGCCGGCAATATGTTGACAAAAAAACAACTTTTGTCTTAAATTTTAACACCTTTTCCGCAGGTCGATGACCTACGGTTCTGAAAATCCGACTTTTCAAGTCTTGTGGTCAGGGGAGGATTATATACGTTTCTGATATAATCCTTTTTCTATACTTCACGCGGCATGGTTATATGCATTGTGGCTACGCCGTAGGCGTAAAATATGGATAACCCCGGGCGTAACCCGGGGTAGAGACGGCATCTTCCTATCCTCAACTCCGTAGCGAGTTGAACTGCTTGCGCAGTTCAGATAGAGGGTGGCCGTTCAGCCCCCGGGTTACGCCCGGGGTTGTACTAAATCCCGCTAAGGCGGGATAGTTTTTTTGTCTACATTTGCAATTTAAACCAATTTAAAATAAAGTATTATGCAGAATCAAAAAAAACGTTAGTACAACAGGCCAG